>NZ_JBEBVH010000085.1:0-14274 GCF_040392825.1 Pseudopedobacter sp. | reverse complement strand
TCCGCTTCTGATAGACAGCCTGTGCACAGTGCGAACAGTGAGTTCCCGGTTTACCAAAGTTCCCCGAAACAGGGTAAAAGAATACGGAGGATAATCTTTGTAACATACATTCTCCTCAATCTGCAGATTTTGCTTAATTCTCAATCTTCCGCGCAATCCTTTGCTTTTGGATTTACGCCAGCTCCATGCTCATAAACAAGCGTTCCGCCAAGATGACCTGTATAACAAAGACATGCCGATGCTAAAACACATCCAACAGCAATGAAGGCAATCATTATTTTCCTTTGCAACCATGGCACAAATAAACCAATCACAGCAAACAAGCTGATCGCAGAAAAGCTATAACAGGTGACATAAGCCCAATAAAGATGAGTTTTTAAAAGGGAAGGGTAACAAATAGTTCGCACTACGGGCCCATAAGCCTGATTACCGGTATAAAAACTCAGCCACAGAAACGCAGTTCCTGATGTTAGTAAAAAGATCAGGGTATATTTAATAAAAATATACCACTGATTTTTTTTCAAACAGAGTAAAACGATGCTCAGCACAGTAGCGCTTAGCAGGAAAACAATAGGCAAGTGTACCGATAATGGGTGCCAAAGTTCTTGTCGGCTTACAATGTTTATCATATACTATTCCTTAATGTCAACAGCTTTTGGGTCAAGACGTTCCCCCGCTTTTTCAACGGTGACCTCTAAATTCTGGCCTGTTTTCAACTCAGAAAATTCAACAGCCTGTCCGTTTCTGGTCAGTTTAGTACTGTCAGTAAAATAAAGCTCAAGTGTCTTATTGTCGGCCGTTTTTACATATATTTCTTTTTCATCCGGATCTACCTTTTCCGCAACTCCCTGGTAGGTTCCTGATGGCACCACATCGGTGTTTTCGATCTCTGTGCTACTGTCATTTTTGTTCCCGCTGTTATTGCAGCTTGTCATAATGCCTGTAGAAAGTCCGGCGATAGCCAATACTAAAAATAGTTTTTTCATAATAAAATGGTTTTTGATTAATAAATATGATTGATGATTATCGGTATACAAAACAACATCCACTGTTACCCGGTTAAAAGCAACGCACTAAAAGAAATACGAAGAAGTTTAAATACTTGGAGGATGTATTAGCGAACGGGGATAACCTGAGTGCTCCTCAACTTCATAAAATAAAAATTTACGAACCCGGGGTATTTCTGAAATAGTTATTCCGGATGATTTAACAGGCAAATTGAATACAAAAGCAACATGATGGCTGTCCTGGCATTTGAAAGGTAGATTAGCGTCCTGACTATCGTCTTTGTCTGCTATGTCTTTGCCCCAGTAATGCATTTTCATGAATTCCAAAACACCGGTTTGAGGATTACGCTGAACATGGTCTAAAAAGTGAACTGCTAACAAAGGTAATCTAAGCAACTGAGAAAACGGCTCCTGAACACAGAACGTCAGAGCAATTACAATATAAGTTGTCCATTTTCTCATCTTACTCAAAGATAGCCAATTGTTTCAGAACTATAACAGATTAACCACAAGATAGTTTATTCAGAATAATCCATTTATAATCTTTATGCTTCACATCATCATATTTAATTATTTTGCATAGAAGCTTTCAGTTCAGAGTGACGGAAAGTCATACCAATTAAACTTTGCAATTACATTGCATGAAATATTTTTATATTTTTGTTTTAATGAGATGGGTAGCAACTATATTTTTATTTTACTTCATGGCACTTTTTACGGTACCATGCAGTGATGCTAAAAATAGTTGTAAAGACGACAAACCTGTAGCTAAAGAGCAAACACACAGCCACAATAGAGACCATGACGACAATTGTACTCCTTTTTGTCTATGTACCTGTTGCAGTGTTTCCATAGATACTTTTGTGTTTATCCCGCATAAGTTCAATATCCCAATACAGACATTCCCGACAAAAAAAACAGCAATAAGGGATATTTTATTCACTTCTAATTATCTCAGCAATATCTGGCAACCGCCCAAGTCTCATACCTGATTCATTTATTTTTTTGAAAGCAACACTTATTTTTTGGCTTAATCAGCTCTAAAAACGATAAGCTGTTATGTGAAATTTTCAGGACCATAAAGGTCTGCAATATATCCGAATAGCCCGGCATGCTTTCCGGCACAGGATATTCAATATTTTTCAGGTATTAAACAAAACACATCGTGTTAGACCATATTATAAAATTCAGTATCAAGAACAAAATCATTATTGGCTTAATGACTTTGTTGCTTATTATATGGGGAGTGTGGAGCGCTACCAGACTTTCCATAGATGCCGTCCCGGATATCACAAACAATCAGGTACAAATATTTACCAGCTGTCCTACCCTGGCAGGTCAGGAAGTAGAACAACTGGTAACTTTCCCGATTGAACAAAGTATTGCCAACGTCCCTAAAATTGAGGAAATCCGTAGCATATCACGCTTTGGCCTATCTGTAATTACAGTAGTCTTTGACGAAGATGTAGATATTTATTTCGCCAGACAGCTGATAAATGAAAGGCTAAAAGAAGCTATAGACAAAATACCTCAGGGTATTGGAATGCCCGAGATGGCACCTGTAAGTACAGGTCTTGGAGAAGTTTATCAATACATTATCCACCCTAAAAAGGGGAGTGAAAATAAATACAATGCCAAAGACCTGCGTACCATGCAGGATTGGATTGTGGCCAGACAGCTTTACGGCACACCCGGCATTGCCGAAGTAAATAGTTTTGGGGGCGAGCTAAAACAATATGAAGTAGCCGTTAATCCGGATAGGCTGAAAGCTATGGGAGTAAGCATTCCTGACATCTTCACTGCTTTGCAGAAGAACAACGAAAATACCGGTGGAGCTTATATTGATAAAAAACCTAATGCTTACTTCATTAGAGGCATTGGACTAGTGACCTCTTTAGACGATGTAAAGAAAATTGTCGTTAAGAACAAAGGTGGAATTCCTATTTACATTAATGACGTAGCTGAAGTAAGATTTGGTAATGCTGTAAGATATGGCGCACTCACCTATAATGGCGAAGTAGATGCTGTAGGTGGTGTAGTGATGATGCTGAAAGGCGAAAACAGCAACGAAGTAGTAAAACGCATAAAGGAAAAGCTGCCGACCATTCAGAAATCTTTGCCGGATGATGTGACGATAGAACCTTACCTGGACCGTACAGACCTTGTAGATAGAGCGATAGGTACAGTCGAAAAAAACCTGATAGAAGGTGCATTGATTGTGATTTTTGTACTGGTTTTATTTTTAGGAAATCTGCGGGCAGGCCTTATTGTAGCATCAGCTATACCTCTCGCCATGCTTTTCGCTCTTGGTATGATGAACATTTTTGGTGTAAGCGCTAACCTGATGAGCTTAGGAGCGATAGATTTCGGTTTAATTGTAGACGGAGCCGTAATTGTTGTCGAAGCGACCATGCACCATCTTGGATTACGAAAATCGGTAGACAGATTATCACAAAGTGAAATGGACGACGAAGTATTTTTATCTGCTTCTAAAATACGTACCAGTGCTGCATTTGGGGAGATCATTATCCTGATTGTTTATATTCCTATACTGACGCTGGTAGGCGTTGAAGGCAAAATGTTCCGTCCCATGGCACAGACTGTAGGCTTTGCTATTTTTGGCGCGCTGATCTTATCGCTTACCTATATTCCAATGATGTGTGCCTTGTTCTTATCTAAAAAAGTAAGCCACAAGAAAACTTTCAGCGACAAGATGATGGATAAACTGCAAAGTATCTATCAGCCTTTACTACATAAAGCCATTAAGATCAAATATACTATTGTTGGAATAACTACCGCACTATTTGCTGTTTCTCTGTTTTTCTTTAGCAGAATGGGCGGAGAATTTATTCCTCAATTACAGGAAGGTGACTACGCTTTCCATTGTATTCTGCCTCAAGGGAGTTCACTTAGCCAAAGTATAGAAACTTCCATGCAGGCATCCCGTATCATTAAGCAATTTGATGAAGTAAAAATGGTAGTGGGCAAAACAGGCTCTGCCGAAGTCCCAACCGATCCTATGCCACCCGAAGCGACTGATCTTATGGTGGTATTAAAACCACAAAAGGAATGGAAATCTGACAGAAGTTATAATGAACTGGCCGATGCCATTACAGAAAAACTGGAGGTAATACCCGGTGTATTCTTCGAAAAGAACCAACCGATACAGATGCGTTTCAACGAATTAATGACCGGTATCAGACAAGACGTTGCCGTGAAAATATTTGGTGAGAATATTGACACGCTCGCAAGTTATGCAAAAGCAGTAAGCGAGGTAATACAGAATGTTCCGGGTGCTACTTCCCCCCAGATAGAAAGGGTAAGCGGATTGCCGCAGATCAATATTGAATATGACCGCACCCGCATAGCCAACTATGGCTTAACCATACAGGACATTAACGATGTGGTAAGTACTGCTTTTGCGGGAAAAGCAACCGGACAGGTATATGAAAACGAAAGACGTTTTGATCTGGTGGTTCGTCTGGACAGTGCGCATAGAAGCAGTATTGATGATGTAAGCCACCTGATGATTCCCACTAATACAGGCATACAGATTCCGCTATCACAGGTTGCCAACATAGCTTATAAACTTGGACCCGCGCAAATAAGCCGCGAAGCGGGAAAACGTAGAATTGTTATCGGATTTAATGTGTCGGACCGAGATATACAAAGCGTTGTAAAAGACATACAGCAGGAATTGGCTAAAAAGGTTAAACTACCTCCTGGATACTATTTTACCTATGGTGGCCAATTTGAGAATCTTCAAAAGGCAAGCGCCCGTTTAATGGTAGCAGTACCTGTATCATTGTTATTGATTTTTATGCTGCTTTATTTCACCTTCCATTCGTTTAAACAGGCTACATTAATATTTACTGCCATTCCTATGAGTGCCATTGGTGGTGTCTTAGCATTAATGTTAAGAGGAATGCCTTTCAGTATAAGTGCCGGTATTGGCTTTATAGCGCTGTTTGGTGTTGCGGTATTAAATGGCATTGTACTGGTAGGCACATTTAATCAGTTGAAAAAGGAAGGAATGCATAATATTCTGCAAAGGGTTAAAGAAGGAACGATAGCCCGACTTAGACCCGTACTGATGACTGCTACTGTTGCTTCGCTGGGATTCCTGCCCATGGCCATAAGCACAAGTGCCGGGGCCGAGGTACAAAAGCCTTTGGCTACTGTAGTCATTGGCGGATTAATTACGGCAACTTTTCTCACGTTATTTGTGTTGCCTCTCCTGTATATCATTTTTGATTCAAAGATCAACCTTAAAGGAAAACTAAAAATGAACAAAACGGCAATAATAATCTTTATATTATGTTTGAGCGGACTCACTTCTGTTCATGCACAGCAAAGAATAAGCATTGACAATGCCATTGAAACTGCACTTAAAAATAACCGGCAGCTAAGCGTAAATGAAGCCGAAATACGAAGCGCGGGCCTTAATATTAAAACAGCCAACGAGATTCCCAAGACTGGTCTTTTTGCAGAAAACGAAGACCTTCGCCCATCAGACAAGATTGGCGTTTTAAAGATTGGTATAACACAGAGTATTGCATGGCCCGGATTATATACCGCCCGAAAGCAATATTTGAAAGAGCAGTTAAAATATGCCGAACTAAATACAGAAGTTTTAAACGCATCCATTAAAAAAGATGTTAGAACTGCCTACTATCAATTATGGTATTTACAGGATAAGCAAGGTTTGCTTAAACGTCTCGACAGTATTTACACGTTGCTATTTAAAACGACAGAAGTTCGTGTAAAAACTGGCGATGTCGCCAAATTAGATCAGATTGCTGCAGAAGCGAAGTTAAGAGAGCTACAGGCCTATATAGAACAGAATGAAAAAGAAATGAAGGTGCAGCAGCAACAATTGATGATGGTTTTAAACCAGAACGAATGGTTATTACCTGTGGCTGCTCCCTTACAAAAACTAGATGTGGTATTATCAGAAAACGGTAGTTTACACCCGCTCCTGGCCTTGCAGGAACAGAATGTGAACATTGCATCTTCTAATATTAAAGTGCAAAAAAACACGAACAGACCAGAGTTTTCGGGGCGTTTTTTTAGTCAGCGACTTTGGGGTGCAGAAGACCCTTTTACCGGATTCTCTGTAACGGCTTCTTTCCCCCTGTTTGGGACCGGAGCTTACCGGAACCGCATAAAGGTAGCTGCTGCCGAAAAAGAAGTTCAGGAAAAAACACTCGCTTACCAAACCCAGTTGCTGCAAACTCAGGGATCATCAGCCAATGCCGAAATGGAAAAGAATCGCTCTTTACTAAATTTTTATGAAACCTCCGGACTGAAGCAGGCAGAAGAAATCATTAATGCGGCTACTCTGAGCTATAAAACAGGAGAAATAAGTTTTGCAGAACTTGGGCAGTTTTTAGGTCAGGCCATTGGTATCCGCCAAAACTACCTGGACGTACTCAATCAGTTCAACCAGTCAGCCATTAATTTCAACTACTTAAATAACAAATAAGAGCAAATGAAAATCATAGTAAAAATATTATTTATCGCTGTTACTATACTCTCTTTAAACAGTTGCGGGGAAAATCATAAAGAAGGTGACGGACATCATGCTGGCACAGAAGCAAAGAATTCCGAAACAACAGAAGAAAGCCACGAAGATGAATCTCCTATGATTGCTTCGCTTACGCAGGAGCAAATCAAAGCGGTAGGAATTACTTTAGGAAGTATTGAAAATAAAAATCTTACCGCAACCATTAAAGCAAATGGGGCATTACGAGTGCCTAACAATAACAAGGCAAATGCTACTTCTTTATACGGCGGTGTCGTGAAAACATTAAAAGTTCAACTGGGGGATTATGTTCGCAAAGGACAGGTTATTGCAACTATCGAAAATCCGCAATTTATACAATTACAGGAAGAATACCTGACTATAGACAGCAGAATTACTTTTGCCGAACAGGAAATGCAACGCCAAAAAGAATTGAATGCAGGCAATGCAGGCGCCTTAAAAAACCTGCAAAATGCCACTGCCGAACTGAATACCTTGCAGACACGCAAAGCCTCCCTGAGAAAACAGATACAGCTAATGGGTATAAATCCTGCAAGCATTAACTCTTCCAATCTAAAATCGGCATTATTGGTTACCAGCCCGGTGAATGGTACCATAAGCAGTGAATTTGCTAAAATAGGCAGTTATGTAGATGTTTCTTCGCCGGTTGTTGAAATTGTGGATAACAGCCTGCTTCATCTGGATCTGCAAGTATTTGAAAAAGATCTGCCTCACATAAAAATTGGGCAGGCAGTTAATTTCACTCTTACCAATAATCCTACGGTTACCTATACTGCCAGGGTCTTCAACATCGGATCTTCTTTTGAAGATGAAAGCAAAACAGTTGCCGTTCATTGCACTGTTATTGGAAATAAAACCGGTTTAATAGATGGCATGAATATTACTGGGATAATCAGCGTAGGAGATATCAAAACCGCTACAGTACCCAACGAAGCTATTGTAGAGGCAGATGGTAAATTCTATATTTTTGTGCATACAGATAAAACGCCGGAAACCAGACATGAAGAAGATGGACATGAACACCAGGGAGAAAACCACAATAGTGATGAAAGAGAACATGGACATCAACCCGCGAAAAAAGACCATCACACAGAAACTAAAGGTCACAACGAAAATATGAATTTTGAAAAAATAGAAGTTGTAAAGGGTGTTTCTGAAATCGGCTACACATCCATTACACCTATAAAAAACATACCGGAACACGCTAAGATAGTTACCAGGGGTGCTTTTTTCATCAATGCCAAGTTAAGTAATACAGGAGGGCATGAACATTAGTCAATAAAGCTAAGGCATAATAATATTGCTTAAACATTCATATCAGCAATATTTCAGATGAATGCTATAGAAAGTGCTACGCTAAACCTGTTGAATAACAGATGAAAATTTATCAGGTAACTTATAAAATCGACAGCTCTTCTTATTTCCAGCATTGGAGAAGAGCTGCGATTTACAGCATAAATTCTATGTCTGTTTGTGTCTTTAATGACAAAAATAAGTCTAAGTTCTTTTCTAAAATTGCTAAGCCCTTAACAGAAATATTGTCTTTAAGCCATTACCGCAACCAATCTGAGCGCTTGTTCACCTAATTCCCTGTTACCGGTTATTTCCACTTTACTGCTTACCATTTGGGGAGTCCAACTTTTAGAGAATAGCTTCCATGCCATATCCGGATCAATCATTATTCTTGCATCTGAGGTTTGAATGTTATCCTTGTTTAGTTTCCAGCCAGTTTTTGTTCTTACAATATTCCACTGACCACCAATAGCTGTAGATACAATAATGGATATTATTGTTCCTTCGTCCAGTACTGTATCTTTAAAAGTATGCGGAAAGGCGTACATCATGATATCAATAAATGGATAGAAAAGTTCCCGTGTCATAATACCGGACTTATTAACAGCATCTCTTATCTGCTGTTGATGCAGAAATTTTTCGGTATATTCTCTGGCAATATGAAACCAATTGGGTGAGATTTCCTGTCCGGCCCAGGCAACCGAAAATAATGCATTTTCATCTGGATTTAAAGTTTGAAGATGCGCTGAATATTGTTCCCCTGTCGTTTCCAGTAACTCGATCAATACCTGAGGGCTGAGTCTTTTAGTTGCATTGGTCCAGCTAAGGTTCAGCTTATTAAGAAAAGCTACCAGTTCCTGAAAAGAATTTACAGGTGATGCTTTCTCTCCAAAATAGCCATCTCTTGACATAGACAACCCTCTCAAGTTTCCATCAAGTAAATGGGAAGCTACGTCTTTCACCTTCCACAACCTGGCAACAGTTTGGGCGTTCCATTCGTCTTCCGTTAAAGATTTCAAAAGTTCTATCAACAATTTGTCCAGCACCGGAAAGAGGTGCAAAGTTGTTATCCTCAATTGATCTTGCATAAGATTCCAGACTTTAGTATATCAGCCCTATCGCTTAGTTCAAATTTACCGAAATATCTTAAGGACTTAACTATACTGAATAGAACTCATGCCATGCATTAATAATCAACATCTTAAATTACTAAAAGTCAAAACTATACGAAAAAGCTAAAAAACAATTTATCCCAACCTCAGGAATCTCTTTTTGAACTTCAACAATCCTTCCTGTTTCTGCCGATAGGCATCATAGCTTTTCCGGCTGGCAATATCTTTCAATGCTTGTAAGCCTCCGCTGCTAGTTCTTACCTTATTTAATAGCTCTGTATCATTTTTCATCAGGTCAGCTATTTCCAGCTTACCTTCTTCCATTAGCCTCCGAAATAGCAGAGCCAGTTTATCATTAGCATAACGATGTAAAGGGTGCTGGAAAAACTCGAGGTTCAGCCGCTCGTACACTTCCTGTAACCACTGACTTTTTTCACTGTCGGCAATACTGATCTTTCCATTCAGCAATACTGTATTTTTTAATAATTCCCGCGCCTGAGAAACACTAATTAAACGGGCATGCACCGCATCCCTTAAGGTATAATCCAACCTGTCGGCACATAAATCCGGCAATTCCTGTTCTAAAATAGGAAAAGTATGTTCCAAAAAGTCTGTTACGTTATAATTGTATTTTTCCAGCAAAGCAGGTATTTCTGAAGACAACAGTACCTGTTCAAATATTTGCTCGTGATAGTTTTCCTCCTCCTGTTGCAGTACATAGTCGCCCACATGCGAAAATGCAGTATGTGATATATCATGCAGTAGTCCGGCTATCTGTTCTTTTTCACCACCTCCCAGTATTTTGATCAGCATCATAACACCAATGGAATGCTGCAAACGGGTATGATTGATGGTTGGATTAACCAATACAATAGCTCCACTCTGATGGATTTTGCTTAGCCTGATGAGCGGTTTAGTATTCAATAAATCTGCAACAACCTGCGGAAAGGCTATTTTACCATAAAGAATATCATTCAATTCAATCATTTCAGCTGTATTCATCACTACAATATTACTAATAATTTTAGTAAATAATCCTGATTGTAATCAAAATTTTTATAAAACATTCATTTACAAACGAGTGGGTTTTCCATTAAATAAACTGAGTTCGATTAATATTAATTGTTTTTGAGTGATTTGGACATTATTTCATGCTGAGATTGCTTCGTTCCTCGCAATGACGCCCCTATTTTTGTCATTGCGAGGACGATAGGACGAAGCAATCTCTTTTGGCATTACTTTCATAGCCTTTTTATAATCGAACAGGTTAAATAACCAAAAATTGCAGGTTTAGCGGAGAAATCAATTTTTATACAAACACTTTTTTACTAATATTTTTAGTATTAACTTTGTATACTGAATATCCCAGGACATGGAAAGGACAGCTAAGACATATGGAAAGGCAGCCATTATAGGGCAGCTCAAACAGGACATTCTCCGACTGGAAGGTTTCAGGCCCGAAAGTGAAGAAAGTCCGCTTCGCTTTGGCCTTGGTCCATTAGAAAAAGTTTTCCCTTATGGTATATTTCCTGTTGCCGCTATCCACGAATTTTTGTGTGACAGGGACGAACAATTCTCTGCATGCAAAGGTTTTCTTTCCGTTTTACTGGCTGTACTGATGCAGGAACAGAAAGCCTGTATCTGGATCAGCCCCTTTCCTCAGGTATTTCCTGCTGCCTTAAGTTCTTTTGGGCTTAGCCCCGACCGGATTATTTTTATACAGTTGCGCCGGGACCGTGATATACTTTGGGCCATGGAAGAGGCTCTGAAATGCAGTGGTGTAGCCGCTGTAGTAGCCGAGTTACAGGATTTAAGCTTTGCCGCATCCAGACGCTTGCAACTGGCTGTAGAACGCAGCAGGGTAACAGGGTTTGTGCTGCGCCGTAATAGCCGGAAAATCAATACCACTGCCTGTGTTGCCCGTTGGCGTATCAGCCCGCTTCCCAGCAAACTCAACGGGGAAATGCCGGGGGTTGGCTTTCCACAATGGCGAACGGAGTTGCTGAAAGTAAAGAATGGGCAAGCAGATACCTGGGATATTACCTGGACACCACAGGGAGTAGCTGTAACAAACAATAAACAAAACCTTATTCCAACGCTGCGAAAGATGCTGGAAAAGGACAAAACTGCCAGTTGATGCAAAGACGTTATTTATCCATTTGGTTCAGACAATTGCTGCCCGACTGGTTGGTTAGCTGCAAACCAGAACTAAAGGACAGCATGATCGTTTTTGCAGAAAACGAACGGGGGCGACAGCTGGTAAAACATTGCAATGCGTTGGCAACAGCACAGGGAATCAGACCAGGTATAACCGTTGCAGATGCCAGAGCACTTGCACAGGGTATCGAGCTGATAGATTATGAAGCGGAAAGCGAATATAAATTGCTAAAAGAACTGGGTGAATGGTGCATTCGTTTTTCTCCGCTGGTGGCTATAGATGAACCCGATGGGCTTTTGATTGACCTGAGCGGGTGCAGCCATTTATGGAAAGGAGAAACACCCTATTTACGGGATCTGTTGAACAGGTTGAAAGTAAA
Source organism: Pseudopedobacter sp. (assembly GCF_040392825.1). Taxonomy (NCBI): domain Bacteria; kingdom Pseudomonadati; phylum Bacteroidota; class Sphingobacteriia; order Sphingobacteriales; family Sphingobacteriaceae; genus Pseudopedobacter; species Pseudopedobacter sp. The sequence continues at coordinate 2,780 of NZ_JBEBVH010000085.1, read as the reverse complement.
AGGCTACAGAGTAAGGGGTGCTATTGCGGATACTATGGGGGCTGCATGGGCTATTGCCCGCTATGGCAAAGAGAAAGCCATTATACCGGTGGGCGGAAGCTACGAGGCTTTACTTCCCCTCCCACCTGCTGCCCTGCGTCTGGAGAATACACTGGTTCAAAAGCTGCACAAACTGGGTATGTTTCAGATCAGCCATTTTATAAGTATACCACGTTCTGTACTTCGCAGGCGTTTTGGAGAAATATTATTGCTCCGGATAGCACAGGCGCTGGATAAAGAACAGGAATACCTGATGCCTATCTGCATTCCGGAACCTTATACCGAAAGATTGCCTTCTTTAGAACCTATACGGACTGCTAAAGGCATCGAACTGGCCATACAAAAATTATCAGAAAAGTTATGTCTGCGCCTGCAACAGGAAGGCATGGGGCTGAGACAGGCATTACTGACCTGTTACCGAATAGATGGCAAAATTGTAAGTATACAGGTAGGTACCAATAAACCAACCCATCAGACAACACATCTGCAACACCTGTTCGGAATGCGGATTGCGCATATTGAACCTGCTCTTGGAATTGAACTTTTTGTACTGGAAGCTTCGGGAATTGATACCGTGATCACTAGCCAACAATCTATATGGGCTACGGGAAACGAAGCTAACAGTCAATCGTTAGCAGAATTACTGGACCGCATTGCTTTGAGAGCCGGTAAGGATGCCATACAACGCTATCTTCCCCAAGCGCATTACTGGCCGGAACGGTCTGTTAGAAAAGCCGATAGTCTGGAAGAACCACCTCCCATCCCCTGGTCCTGCGATAGGCCAAGACCTACCTACCTGCTGGCCAGTCCCGAACCAGTGCAGGTTACTGCTCCTATCCCCGATTATCCGCCTATTTTGTTTATCTATCGGGGGAACAGGCATGCCATTAAAAAAGCAGATGGTCCCGAGCGTATTGAGCGGGAATGGTGGCTGGATACAGGAGAACACCGGGATTATTATGTGGTAGAAGATGAATCAGGACAACGCTATTGGCTATTCCGTTCGGGACACTATCAGGGTCCGGGACAGGGACAGTGGTTTCTCCATGGATTTTTCGCTTAACAGGAATAAATACAATGAGCTATTCGGAATTACAAACCACCAGCAATTTCAGTTTCCTGCGGGGAGCATCGCACCCGGAAGAACTGGTAGAACAGGCAGCTTTATTGGGTTATAAAAAAATCGCGATTACGGACCGCAACTCCTTAGCTGGCATTGTACGTGGACATGTAGCTGCCCAGAAGCATGGGATTGAATTTATTCCGGCTTGCCGGCTGGACTTACTGGATGGCCCCAGCTTATTGGCCTATCCAACAGATAAAGCCGCTTATAGCCGATTATCTACCCTGCTTTCTGTAGGTAACCTGCGGACCGAAAAAGGTAAATGCCTGCTCTATTATCAGGATGTATTTGAACATGCTGCAGGAATCCTGTTTATTGTGGTGCCACCAGCCGAACTGGATGCAAATTTTGAATTTTCTACAGCATTTATTCAACAACTTAAAATTTACAAAGAGCAATTGGATAAAGCGCTTTATCTGAGTGTTACCCGCAATTATCAGGGAGACGATCTTAAGCGATTGTATGCCCTTAATCAACTATCACTACAACTGGATATTCCACTGGCAGCCACTAATGATGTGCATTACCATATAGCCGGACGCAGAGAGCTACAGGATATCCTCACCTGTGTGCGTGAAAAATGCACCATTTACAATGCTGGTTTCAGGCTGCATGCCAATGCAGAACGCTATCTGAAACCCGTTGCCGAGATGCAGCGCTTGTTCAGACAATATCCGCAAGCCATTGCCCATGCACAACAGATTGCAGATGCCTGTACCTTTTCTTTAAAGGACCTGAATTATGTCTATCCTGATGAATTGACCAGCGAAGGGCGTACACCACAGAAAGAACTGGAGCACCTCACCTGGCTGGGAGCCCGGGAGCGTTTTGGTAGTGATATCCGCAAAGATATCACCGAACAAATTAAAGAAGAGCTAGACTTTATGGAACGTAAGAATCTGGCCAATTATTTTTTGACCGTACACGATCTGGTACGCTATGCCCGCAGTAAAAACATATTGTGCCAGGGCCGTGGTTCTGCTGCCAATTCGGTAGTCTGTTACTGTCTGGGCATTACCTCGGTAGACCCTACAAAAATCAAACTGCTATTCGCCCGTTTCATGTCGGATGCCCGGGACGAACCACCTGATATTGATGTAGACTTCGAACATGAGCGAAGAGAAGAAGTAATCCAGTATATCTATGAAAAATACGGCCGCGACCGGGCAGCAGTAGTTGCTACTGTTACACAAGAACGCTATAAAGGTGCCGTACGGGATGTTGGCAAAGCCATGGGACTTTCTGTAGACACCATTAACAGTCTGTCTGCCGGTGTATGGCGCTATTCTTCGGATTGGATGGAAAATATGGAGCTGGACGAACAGGGTTTGAATACACAGGACCCGCACCTGCGTAAAACCCTGGAACTAACACGACAGCTGATAGGTTTTCCACGACAATTGGGGCAGCATACTGGTGGTTTCGTAATTTCACAGGGAAAGCTATCTGAGCTTTGCCCTATTATGAATGCCCGTATGGAAGGGCGTACCTGTATTGAATGGAACAAAGATGATATTGAAGCTTTAGGCTTTATCAAGGTAGACGTATTGGCTCTGGGTATGCTGACCTGCGTACGCAAGGCATTCGACCTGGCTAAGACGCATTATAATCTGGATCT
>NZ_JBEBVH010000084.1:0-14415 GCF_040392825.1 Pseudopedobacter sp. | reverse complement strand
CCTCAATATCAGGTAGCGTACCGATCAATGATAAGGCCTCTTTAGGGGTGAATGTAATAAGCGATAAGGCCGGATTAATCCGGAAAACTCAGGCAATGGGAAGTTTTTCATATAAAGTTCCCTTTGCGGATGACCATGCAATCCGCTTCGGCGTATCATTGAGCTGGTCGCAGGACAGGCTGGACTATGGAATGGCTTCGCAGGCGGGAGTGAACGACATAGAACTGGCGAAGTACAACGATAAGGAGAACTATCTTGACGGCAATTTAGGAGTGACTTACCAATTGAAAGGTCTGGAAGCTCAGTTCAGTTACCTGAGCCTGAACGAGAAGCGTTATAGTAAAATCTCTACAGTGGATTATGCCACTTTCTACAGTGCAGTGAGCTATAAAGTAAAATTAGATGATATCTGGGGTGTTAAGCCTATGGTAGCCTACCGTGGCGTAAAGAATTACGAGAACCAATGGGACATTGCTGCGGAATGGTCTGCAGATATGCTGCGCTTTTATACCATGTACCATAGCAATAAGAGCTTTACAGGAGGTTTGGGGTATTTTGATAAAAGCGGATTAAACGTAGCTGCGCTATATAGTTCAGAAGCAAGAGCAATAAGAGGTTTTAGTGGAGGTATATTTGATGTGGTGGTGGGATATAGGTTTGGAAGATAACAATAATTTTATACCATTACATACAAGTGAAAGGCCGGTTTTTGCAACCGGCTTTTTTATTTTGAATTCTATAAGTAAATGGATTGATCAGACTAACGGTACAGAACTTCTCGGTGACTGGAACACTTTAGCTAAAGGTAAATTTATGACTGCAGAATTTGTACAATTGTGTTAAACCGCACAAATTGTACTTACTACCCATATAAAAGCGAGAAAGTTTGCAAATTTAATATTTGAATGATTCCGTTTTTATCATCGTAAGCATTCTATGCTTTACCCGAAATATTTTTCTCTCGGATTGAAAGGTTTCTTTGAACAGGAATAAATGCTTCAATAATCTCTGAATACTTATTTGCCTTGTTGAAAAAATATTCCAAAAAAGATTATGGGAAACATGTGGTTATGAGTGTTGCAGTGGTACATTTACCAACATTTCAACTGTATTACTGAATTTTTACTAATTTTAACACCTGTAACAAACTTGTTAAAGTGGATAAGTTTTACGATGTTCTAATTATAGGAGGCGTTTTTACCAGTTTCATTACGAGCATTTTATTATTTACCAAAGGGAGATACCAACTACATGCGAATAGATTACTTGGGTTGGTTATTTTTACCTGGGGATGGTATGCATTGCTATATTTACTGGTAATTACAGGTTGGATAAAAACTATACCATGGATTTATCGTATTGGTAGTCCATTGTATTACCTGATTCCTGCTTGCAGTTATTTGTATGTTAGAAATGTATTGCTTGATGAGACTAGATTCAGGAAGTACGATTGGCTACATTTTATACCGGCAATAATAAATTTTATAGATTTATTGCCATTCTATTTTACAGATATAGAAACAAAAAGAGCAATTGCAGACGCAATAGTGACTGATTTCAATCAAGCTTATCAGAAAGGATCGGGGTTGATACCGGCATTCTGGCATTTTCAGTTGCGATGGATAGCGGGAGTTGTATATCTGGCCTTTCAATGGAGTCTGTTATTGCATGTTATTAGGAAAGATACATTGGTGGAATTTAAAAAAGTAGTTAATTGGTTGCTAACTTTTACCGGTTTTAATACTGTTATTTATCTGGGGCTTGGAACAATGTCGGTGATCGCATGGATGAATTTAGGAACAGATCCTCATACCAATATTCTTGCTTCGGGCTACTCTGTTCCCACTCTTTTGCAGATTGTGGGGTTTATGGGTATGAGTGTATACTTATTTTTTAAACCAGAAGTGCTGTACGGAATACCAAGAGTTGCTAAAAGTAGGTCAAAAGAAATTGAAGTACCTGTCTATAACAAGAATAAGATAGAAACTGAAGTGACAGAAAAGACATTTGATCCTAAGCTTGTTGCCGCTTATGTTTGTCATCTGGAAAAGCATCTTCAAAAACAACAAACTTTTAAAAAGCGAGGACTTACTGTAAATGAACTGGCGATGGAACTGGGTATTCCGTTACATCATTTATCTTTTGTTTTGAACAATCGCTTTAAACAACGATTTACAGATTTTATAAATGGATATAGAGTGAATTATATCTGTAAAAGGATAGAAAATGACGATTGGCGTTCGTTTACATTGGAAGGATTGGCTAAAGAAGCGGGTTTTTCTTCGAGAAGCACTTTTTTTTCGGCTTTCAAAAAAGTAACAGGGCTAAGTCCATCTCAATATATCCAGAAAAAAGAACCTATAACTTTGTCTAAATAATATGTCTAAATTTCTAAAACGGTGCTTTTTATCCCGAAAGGGTGTTTTATGCTTTTTGCTTGTGTTTTTATGGAACTCTCTGGTTTTTTCTCAAACTTTAAAAATATCAGGAAGAATAGTAAGTCGGGATAACGAAGAGCCAATTGCAGGAGCCTGGATTGCGGCAGTAGGTTCTGCAAAAACAGTAGTGACTAATGATAAAGGAGAGTTTTATCTGGTAATAAATAAAATTCCACCTGTAAAATTAAAGATTAATGCTTTTGGCTATAAAAGCCAGGATACTTTGCTTACCAAAGCGAATAAGATGATTACGATAGCCTTGTCAGAGCAATACCAAGTTTTGGGTAATGACATTGTTGTTTCCGCCTCACGCATTCCGGAACGTGTATTGGAATCTCCGGTTTCTATCGAACGTTTGTCAATAGACGATATAAAAAAAACAGCTTCAACTTCTTTTTACGAATCATTGGTTAATCTTAAAGGAGTGGAGCAGAGTACGCAAAGTATCACTTTTACCTCATTAAATACACGTGGTTTTAATGCTAACGGAAATGTTCGCTTTAATCAGTTTATAGATGGTATGGACAATCAGGCACCTGGCCTGAATTTTTCTGTCGGGAATATTGTCGGTATTTCAGATTTAGATTTAGAAAGTGTTGAGCTGTTGCCAGGCTCGTCTTCTGCGTTGTATGGTGCCGGGGGGATTAACGGTACTTTATTACTAAACTCGAAAAATCCGTTTAAATATCAGGGGCTTAGCATGCAGTTTAAAACTGGTATTAACCACTTGGATAGCAGACAACAACCTTTAACCGATTGGAATGATATGCAATTCCGTTATGCTAAATCTTTTAAAGATAGGTGGGCGTTTAAGGTAAATGTATCCTATATTAAAGCAGATGACTGGAGGGCTCGGGACTATTCGAATTACGATCGTGTTAATATGAAACATAAGGAAGGAAATAGAATAACCGATCCGGCATATGACGGCATTAATAGTTATGGTGATGAAATAAAGGCGAACATGCAGACTGTAGCACAAGCGGTAGTTCAAACCGGGCGTAATACCTATATTTCACAATATCAAAATGCTACAGGGACGTTGCCTTCAGAATCTCAGATAACCAATTTTTTAAGTACAAACTCTAGTATCAGCCCTTTTTTCCTGGGTTTGCAGGGCGGGTTAATACCAGATCAGGACGTTTCCAGAACGGGATATATTGAAGAAGACCTATTAGATTATAGAAGTGAGAGTTTAAGGACAAGTGGCTCTCTGCATTATAAAATAAGACCCAATATGGAAGCGATTGCGCAAGCATATTGGGGAACTGGTAATTCTGCATATACAGGTGCAGACAGGTATGGCTTAGCTAATTTTAGGCTAGGTCAATATAAACTGGAACTGAAAGGAGATAAATTCTTTTTAAGAGCTTATACTACGCAGGAGCGATCAGGAGATGCCTATAATGCTACCGCTTTAGCTTCGTTTATGAACGAACGCTTTAAGCCAAGTACTGCCTGGTTTCCACAATATATTGGAGCTTATCTAAAAGCTAAGAACATGGGCGTTGACGAAGAAACTGCACACAATACTGCTCGTTCTGCGACCGATGAAGGGCGTTTTATGCCTGGATCTGAGGTGTTTGAGACAGCAAAACAAGATATTACCTCACGAACAATTGGTGCCGAAGGAGGGGCGAAGTTTAAAGATAAAACTAATCTCTGGCATTATGAGGGAATGTATAATTTCTCGGATTGGATTCCAGAAATTGATCTTATAGCCGGAGGTTCATACAGGTTATATGCTCTGAATTCTGGAGGGACAATTTTTGATGACCTGAATAAAAAGCTATCTATTTATGAGTATGGGGCATATTTGCAGGCCTCTAGAAAGTTTTTAGATGCAAAGTTAAAAGCTACGGCATCTGTACGTTACGATAAAAACCAAAATTTTAAAGGATCGTTCTCTCCAAGGCTTGCCGGAGTTTGGAACTTTACGCAAAAGCACTATCTAAGATTATCCTATCAGACAGGATTCCGTAATCCAACTGCACAGGCGCAATATTTAGATTTATTGGTAAGGGCAGGTTCCAGACTAATAGGTGCATTACCAGATATACTAGATAAATATCAATTGCAAGCGAATAAGCCATATACCGATGAAAGCTATCGTACATACGCAGCAACGGGGTATTCAGATCCTTCGGTTTTGGAAACTTTTAGTTTTAACAGTTTTAAACCAGAAAGAGTACAAGCTTACGAAATAGGTTATCGGGCTTCGCTAACACCTAAATTATTTATAGATGCTAATTATTATATCAGTAATTACAAAGATTTTTTAACAGGAGCTGTAGTTTGGCAAAACCCAACACCCCAGGATTTAAACGGTTTGACAACACCTACACGTTATGAAGTAAGTGTAAACAGTACTGAGGATGTGAGAACGCAGGGTTGGGCATTGGGTATTGATTATAGTCTGGGTAAGTTTAAGTTTATAAGTAATGTGTCTCACGATCAGCTGAGCCAATTTCCCGAACAGTTTTTTAATACATACAACAGTCCTGCATATCGTTTTAATTTGGGAGTTGGAAGTACAGAAATATTTAAAAATACTTCGTTCAATATTGTATACCGCTGGCAGGAAGAATTTATGTGGCGTTCGATTTTTGGTGTGGGGGAAGTGGCTGCATTTGGTACATTGGATGGTCAGGTAAGTTTTAAGTTGCCGATATATCAGTCTGTTTTGAAGATCGGAGCTTCAAATATTTTGAACAAATACTATATTACATCTCCAGGAAATCCGGCCATCGGAGGTATGTATTATGTATCTCTATCATTTGATTCCTCCATTTTGTATAAGTAGAAATTTTGCATATTTCTGATTGAAAATTCTCCCGCTTGTATTCTTTTTTGTCCTAACTTTCAAAGTTAGGACAAAATAAAGGGATAATTTCTTTTTCACTTCTCTTGCGTTTTGGATATTTGTGTATGATTATTTACCAAAATGATTGTAAATAATCAGGTACAGAGGCAAGGTTACTTGCCTTGTTTTATTGCATAAGATTAAGTGAAAATCAGTCAAATGGTTAAGTAATTTTAGACTTACGCTTAAATAAATTTTAACCTTCAATACACCAAAGAACGAGAGGCAATCCAAAAGGGAGAGCCTCCGTTTTATAGTTTAGCACTCATATAATAATTAATGCAGAGGGCGCAAACAGTAAGCGTTATTCTTTTAATTCCCCGTTTAAAGCAAGTACTAAAGCATTTATTTTTAGCATACATTCGGCATATTCTTTTTCTGCATCAGCAGAGTAAGTTATGGCGCTCCCGGCATGAAAAGAAAAATAGCTTCTGGAAGCATTATATAAAATGCTTCTGATAACAACATTGAAATCAAAATCGTTATTAGGTTTTATATAACCAATAGCACCAGAATATATACTTCGCTTACTTCGCTCATAATATTCCATTAATTCCATGGCTTTTATCTTGGGAGCTCCGGTCATGCTGCCCATAGGGAAAGTGTTTTTCAGAATTTGAATAACAGATGTTTGGTCCTCTACTTCACAAACCACAGTAGAGATCATTTGATGTACCTGTTTAAAACTATGTATTCCAAAAAGATCTTCTACTTTAACTGTTCCTGGTTTAGCAGATTTAGTGAGGTCGTTACGTACCAAATCAACAATCATGACATTCTCCTGCCTTTCCTTTGGATGTCTGAAAAGCGTTTCTTTCAGCAAAACATCTTCTTCAATAGTTTTTCCCCGCTTCGCAGTTCCTTTTATGGGTTGTGAAATAAGTTTATTTGCTCTTTTGGCCAAAAACCTTTCAGGGCTAGCACAGATAATGTATTTGTCGAACCAACGGAAATAGCTGGTAAAAGGAGCGTTTGAAGAAGCATTTAATCTTTGGAAAGTATGAACAGGAGATATTTTTGAATTTCCATAGAATTCGATACAAAAATTGGTTTCATAAATATTTCCGGCAGCTATATGACCTTGAATATTTTTAACCTGTTGTATGTATTCTTCTTTTGAAAACCGTTGCCTGATGGTTATTTTTTCCCGTTTGTGAAAAGAATCTGAACGGTTGGTATCAAGAATTTCCTGGTAAATGTTGGGCGAAGGACTTTTAACTTCTAAAATATCATCTTTAATTAATAAAAGATGCTTGGGTACAAAGAAAAAGCAATCCGGAAAATCTAAATAATCCGGATTATTTGATTGTAGTTGTTCAATATCATTCTTTAAATCGTATCCTAAGCCTCCAATAATCCACTCAGGATATTTTAATCTGAATTGTTCCAGTTTACCAAAAGCTCCATGAAAACCCGTTTCCATAAAGTCGAGATAATCTGCAGCAATGATATAATCATAGTTCGAATATTTGTCAGAAGAATTATTGGAGTCAAAAATGGCCGATATCCCGAACTGACTGGCCCATATTAAAGCTTTTTCGAGAAATTGCTGCTTGTTTTCTATCCGTACCATTTTATGGGTACAAAAATAGCCTAAAAAAGAAAAATCCGAAGGGTTTAGCTTCGGATTTTTATGTTATTAAAGTTCTAGTGTTTGAACTCTATCCGGACCAACGGATAAGAATTTTATAGGAACTTCCAGATGTTTCTCCAGATAAGCAATATAGCTAGCCAGTTTAGCAGGAATTTCATTTTTGGAACGGATGCCTGTTAAATCTTCATTCCAGCCTTCTATTTCTTCAAATACAGGTTCTGGTTTAATGCTATTGATATCGTAAGGCATATAATCTATTACTTCCCCATTGTATTTATAATGTGTACAGGCATAGATTTTTTCGAAAGAATCCAATACATCTGCCTTCATCATGATTAATTGCGTAACACCATTTAACATGATGGCATATTTTAAAGCAGGAATATCAATCCATCCGCATCTTCTTGCTCTACCGGTAGTAGCACCAAATTCGCGACCGATTTTTCTTAATTCTTCTCCAACTTCGTTATCCAATTCAGTAGGGAAGGGGCCGCCGCCAACTCTTGTACAGTAAGCTTTAAAAATACCAAATACTTCTTTAATGGTATTTGGAGCAATTCCCAAACCAGTACAAGCACCAGCTGTTGTTGTATTGGATGATGTAACGAAAGGATAGGAACCAAAATCGATATCTAATAAAGTGCCCTGAGCACCCTCTGCCAAGACTTTTTTGTCTTCTTTGATATATTTGTTAACTAAATGCTCGCTGTCTACAAATTCAAATTGTTTTAAATAATCTAAAGCATCAAAGAAAGCTTTTTCTCTTTCAGAGAAATCATCAACTTCGCCATAATGAGAAAGAATATTTATATGTTTCTCAACCAATTTGTTGTATCGCTCTTTAAAATCAGGCAGATTCACATCCCCAATTCTTAGACCGTTCCTACCGGTTTTGTCCATATAAGTAGGGCCAATACCTTTTAAAGTTGAACCGATTTTGCTATCTCCCATTTTCTTTTCAGAAGCAGCATCTAACAACTGATGAGTAGGTAATATTAAATGTGCCTTTCTGGCTAAAACCAGATTCTTCTTAGCCAATAAGTCATGGCCGGCAGCTTTTAAATTATCTAATTCTCTTTTTAGAATGATAGGGTCTATAACCACTCCATTACCAATCAGATTCAATGTGTTTTCTTCAAAAATTCCGGAAGGAATAGTATTTAAAACGAATTTTTTTCCGTCGAACTCCAGAGTATGTCCTGCGTTTGGTCCGCCCTGGAAACGGGCGATCAAATCATATTTTGGGGCTAGTACGTCAACTATTTTCCCTTTACCTTCATCGCCCCATTGAAGGCCTAATAACACATCAACTGCCATTATTTTGTGTTCAGTATATAAAAATATTAATTAATTTTTGTTGTTGTAAGAATCGCAATGTCCTGCTGCCAGTCTGGAACAATTACCATAAAGGTTTAATGAGTGATGCTGAATATCGAATTTCAGTAAATCTCCCATCATGGTTTGTATTTGTTGAACCCTTGGGTCGCAGAACTCTACTACTTTTCCACAGTCTAAGCAGATAATATGATCATGTTGTTTATAGCCATATGATTTCTCGAACTGCGCCATGTTTTTACCAAATTGATGCTTGGTTACCAAATCACAAGAAAGTAAAAGCTCTAAGGTATTGTATACTGTAGCCCTGCTAACTCTATATTTCTTGTTTTTCATATGGATGTAGAGAGACTCCACATCAAAATGATCTGTTCTTGAATAGATTTCTTCGAGTATGGCAAACCTTTCCGGAGTTTTTCTGAGGTTCTTGTTCTCCAGATACGATTCAAAAATCTTTTTTACCATCTCTATGGTTTCTTGCGTAGTAGCCATGGTGATTGTTAGAGCTTCAAAGTTATCAAAAAATACAATATAGATGAATGGTTTTTAGTTTTTTACGGATAATGTCTCTGGACTTGAGTCAAACCTTGTGACATCCGTAATACCTTTAACCTGTTTTAGTTTCATGATTAAATTTTCAAGATGTTGAGTATCATTTACATACATCATTATAGTGCCGTTAAAAATGCCCTCATCAGTATCAAAAGTTATCGACCGCATGTTTACTTTAAAATCATTTGATATCACCTGGGTAAGGTTATTAATTAATCCAACTTCGTCTATACCAGTGATTTTTAATCCGGTTAAAAATGCAACCTGTTTTTGGCTGTTCCATTTTGCTTTTACTATTCGATAGCCAAAGCTCGACATCAGCTTCGCAGCGTTAGGGCAGTTTGTACGGTGAATTTTAATTCCGTCAGAAACTGTAATAAACCCAAAAACATCATCTCCCGGAATAGGATTACAGCAATTAGCCAGCTTATAATCTATCTTTTGTAAATCTTCTCCAATAAGCAATACATCGGCGGCGTTGGTTTTAACCTCTTTTATCATCGCCTGGATTTTCTCGGAATCTATTGTTTGTGGAGACCTCTGGTCTACAGATTTCTCTGTTGCCGCGTATTCTTTTAAGTCTTTAAGATCAATAAATCCTTTAGCAACGTTGTAAAACAGATCTTGAGTAGACTGAAGTTTAAAATAGTAGCTTAGCTTCTGTAAGTTGTCTGTATTGTAATTGATTTTTAAAGATTTAAGCTTGCGTTCTAATATTTCTTTACCATCTTCTGCAATCTTTCTTTTCTCTTCTTTTAGAGATGATTTGATTTTTCCTTTGGCTTTTGCAGTGACAACAAAATTTAACCAGTCTTCTTTTGGCGTTTGTTTGCCGGATGTAATTACCTCTACCTGGTCTCCATTTTGTAATTTATGAGAAAGGGGCACCAGTTTATGATTTACCTTGGCACCTATACAACGGGCACCTACATCTGTATGGATTTCGAAAGCAAAGTCTAAGGCGGTGGCGTCTGCCGGTAACTGAATTAAATCTCCTTTTGGAGTAAAAATGAATATCTCGTCAGAAAAGAGATTCATCTTGAAATCATCCAGAAAATCCAGTGCATTTGACTCCGGGTTACTCAATAACTCACGAACTTTATGAACCCATTGGTCCAGACCGCTATCGTTAGAAGACTCTTTATATTTCCAGTGTGCAGCAAAGCCTTTTTCTGCAATCTCGTTCATTCTTTGGGTTCGGATCTGTACTTCTACCCATTGGCCTTTAGGACCCATAACCGTAGTGTGTAAAGACTCGTAACCATTGGCTTTAGGGGAAGAAACCCAATCGCGAAGCCTATCTGGATTTGGACGATATAAATCTGTTACAATAGAGTATGCTTTCCAGCAGTCCGATTTTTCGTTTTCCGGCCTACTGTCTAAAATAACTCTGATCGCAAACAAATCATACACCTCTTCGAAAGGAATAGACTTTTTCTTCATCTTATTCCATATAGAATGGATAGATTTGGGTCTTCCCAGGACATCCGCCTTTAGTCCCTGTTCTGTCAGAATAGTGTTTATAGGACCTATGAATTCTTTAATAAAGCGCTCGCGCTCCGCCTTTTTCTCGTTCAGCTTTTGAGCGATGAACTTGTAAGTGTCAGGCTCCATATATTTCATGGAAAGATCTTCCAGCTCAGATTTTAAAGCATACAGACCTAACCTATGAGCTAAAGGGGCGTACAGATAAACAGTTTCAGAAGAAATTTTCAATTGCTTGTCACGAGGCATAAAGTTCATAGTTCGCATATTGTGAAGCCTGTCAGCAAGCTTAATTAATATTACGCGAACGTCATCTGCCAGTGTAAGCAGCATCTTTCTGAAGTTTTCCGCCTGCATAGAGCTGTTTGCATCGAAAACTCCCGAGATTTTTGTAAGGCCATCAATAATTTTGGCACATTTTTTACCAAAATCCCGTTCTATATCTTCTAGAGTAATGTGAGTGTCTTCAACAACATCATGTAAAAGAGCGCATACAATAGAGGTTGTTCCTAAACCAATCTCTTCAGCAGCAATCTGCGCAACCGCTATTGGGTGATATATATAAGGTTCGCCAGACTTTCTGCGCATATCTTTATGGCTTTCAACAGCCAAATCAAATGCCTGGCGGATCATTTTCTTATCTCCTTTTTGAAGAGTTGGTTTACAAGCCCTTAACAATGCCCTATATCTCTTCAGTATCTCCGATTTTTCGGCTTCAATATCTATTACGTAATCCATGTCCCGGTAAAAAAGCTAAGTAAATGATTTTACAATAAAGTAACGAATTTAGGTTACTTATTATGATGAAAGGTAATTAATAAGTGATAAATTCGTATATATAAAAATATGAAAATAAAAGGTTTTTTGCTCGTCTCTATTTTCTTCGCTTTGTCATTTTCTGTAAAAGCACAGGAAATGCCAAGCTTTGTTCTGGGCAAAAACGATACACTAAAGGTGGCCATCACCAACATGGATGGTGAATGGATGCCTTGGGTAGTTCTTAATCAGGTAAATGTAATTGATAAACGAACATTTAAAAGCCAGGCAGATTATAACAGCTACAGACGATTAAAATACAATGTATTAAAAGTTTTACCTTATGCCAGATATGCCGGAGACAGATATCGTAAGCTGGAAAGAGATTTGGCTGTTGAGCCGAATAAAAGAAAGCAGAAAGTATTGATTAAAGATTGTGAGAAGGAAATTAAGGATCTGTTTAATAAAGAAATTAAGGATTTAACTATATCACAAGGTGAAATTTTAATAAAATTAATTGATAGAGAGACTGGAAATAGCAGTTTCTCGTTATTGAAAGATACAAAAGGAGGGGTTACAGCATTTTTTATGCAATCTTTAGCTCGTGTTTTCGGACATGACCTGAAAGCGAAATACGATGTAGAAAAAGATAGAGAAATTGAAAATATAATCCGCACATCGGGATATTACAATTATCGATAAAATCATGAATAATACCATTTATCAGTTTAGAGTAAGGACGGGATTAGGTGCAGAAGTACAATTAGATGCTTTTAAGAATAAAATCTTGTTAATTGTAAACACAGCTTCGGAATGCGGTTTTACATCGCAATTTAAAGAACTTGTACAGCTTAAGAATTTTTTTGATGGTGATCCTTTCGAAATTTTAGCCTTTCCGAGCAATGATTTCGGAAGTCAGGAGCCTTTAAACGATGAACAGATATTGAAATTCTGTGAAACTAATTATCAGACGAATTTCCCTATATTTAGTAAGCTAAAGGTTAGAGGGAAGAATATTCATCCTCTTTTTAGTTTTCTTTCTGACAAGAAAAGGAATGGGCACATCAGTGCTTCACCTAAATGGAATTTTCATAAATATTTAATTAATCACAAAGGGGAAGTAATAGATTTCTTTTATCCATTTACCAAACCGAATAGTTCTAAGATAAAAAAGAAAATTAGAAAGATATTAGCCGATATGGGTATTGTGAGATCCTTCTAAACAGATTGAAAAATTAATGAAATTAGATTTATTATATATAGCGGCTCACCCGGATGATGTGGAACTGGGTGCAGCAGGAACAGTGCTGAAACACAAAGCTGAGGGAAAAAAAGTAGGTGTAATCGATTTGACAAGAGGAGAATTAGGAACCAGAGGAACGGCAGAAACAAGAACTGAAGAAGCAAAGAATGCTTCGGAGATTTTAGGTTTAGACGTTCGCGAGAATTTGGGTTTAAAAGACGGGTTTTTCAAAAATGATGAAGAACATCAGCTAAAGATAATAGAAGTTATCAGAAAATATCAGCCCGAAATAATAGTTACCAATGCTTATTATGACAGGCATCCGGATCATGGCAGGGCCTGTGATTTAGTGACAGATGCTTGTTTTTTGGCAGGTTTATCTAAAATAAAAACCACTATAAATGGAGTAGAGCAAGAAGCACACAGACCTCGCTTATTACTGTATTTTATACAGGATACTTATATTAAACCAGATATAGTTATTGATATAAGTGATTTCCATGATCAAAAAATCAAGGCGATTCAAGCTTACAAAACACAATTTCATGTGGAAGGCGTAAACTTAAACGATCCTCAGACTTATATTTCCAATCCGGAATTTTTAGAAGGTGTAATAGCGAGAGCCAGAGAATTTGGAAAAGCAATAAAAGTACCTTATGCAGAAGGGTTTTTAAGTAAAAAAATACTTGGTGTAGATAGTTTTTTTGATTTGAAATAACGCCATTTTTATATTGAAATATGAGATTAGAGAGACATCAGGTCTCTCTTTTTATTTGTGGCTGCTTAACAAAAAGCATATCTTGTTTGTTGAACAAAATAAAAAGCCATGTCGAATATTTTTTCTAAAGCAGCCAATATTTACAATCTGTTTAAATCTGTAGATTTTAAACAGCTGGAAGCCCTTTCCAAAAAAGTAGATCTTCAGGAGGTGATGACACAATTTGGGAAGATGGATGACAAGCAGCTTGCTGGTCTCATGAAGATGATGAAAGGGGGAGGAAATAGGAAAAAAGAACTCCCACCAATAGACGCCGATTTTTATGATCTGTCTGGAAAATTATCGCCAGAAGACAGGGAATTGCAAATGAAGGTTCGCCAGTTCATGGAAACTGAAATAAAGCCTATAGTAAACAGGTATTGGAACAGAGCCGAGTTTCCATTTGATATCATACCTAAAGTTGCAGAACTGAATATATGCGGAATTACTTTTGAAGGTTACGGCTGTCCGAACCGTTCTTTCCTGATGGAAGGAATTATTGCCAGTGAGATGGGGAGAATAGATGCATCTATTGCTACATTTTTTGGTGTACAAAGTGGCCTGGCTATGGGATCAATTTATGTTTGCGGTTCCGAAGAACAAAAACAAAAATGGTTACCACGTATGCAGAAATTGGAACTGATAGGCTCTTTTGGTTTAACAGAACCAGAAGTAGGTTCTGCCGCGGCCGGAGGACTCACC
Organism: Pseudopedobacter sp.; assembly: GCF_040392825.1. Classification (NCBI taxonomy): domain Bacteria; kingdom Pseudomonadati; phylum Bacteroidota; class Sphingobacteriia; order Sphingobacteriales; family Sphingobacteriaceae; genus Pseudopedobacter; species Pseudopedobacter sp. Next base: position 690 of record NZ_JBEBVH010000084.1, on the reverse strand, counting down.
GTTACTGCAAAAAGAGAAGGTAATAAATGGATTTTAAACGGTCAGAAAAAATGGATAGGCAATGCAACTTTTGCAGACGTCAATATTATTTGGGCAAGAGATCTGGATGATAATCAGGTGAAGGGATTTATTGTAGAAAAAGGTAATCCGGGGTTTAAAGCTGATAAGATAGAAAATAAAATGGCGCTTCGGATTGTGCAGAACGGGTTGATTACACTGACAAACTGTGAGGTGACGGAAGAGAACAGACTTCAAAATTGTAATTCTTTTAAAGATGTCGCCAAAGTATTACGTATGACAAGAGCAGGAGTGGCGTGGATGGCCGTTGGATGCGCCAGAGGGGCCTATGAAAGTGCATTGAAATATACCAGAGAGCGCATCCAGTTTGGAAGACCTATTGCATCGTTTCAGTTAATTCAGAACCATCTGGTTGAGATGCTTTCCAACCTGACTGCTATGCAGACTTTGGTATATCGTTTGTCTGAACTGCAGGATAATAATCAACTGACAGACGAGCATGCCTCTTTAGCAAAAGTATTCTGTACTTTAAGGATGCGCGACGTAGTGAGCAGAGCAAGAGAAGTAATGGGCGGAAATGGTATTCTACTGGAATATGATGTAGCCCGTTTTGTTGCCGATGCAGAAGCAATTTATTCTTATGAAGGAACAAAAGAAATTAACTCTTTAATT
>NZ_JBEBVH010000083.1:0-14737 GCF_040392825.1 Pseudopedobacter sp. | reverse complement strand
TGCATTATATAAGCTCATTCTAATGCCATGAAGCTAACCAAATACAATAATGAAGAGGATATTTAAAATAATTGGACTTGCTGTTCTAGTTCTCGTATTGGGTACGGTTGCTTATTATTTGTATCTGACAGACTTTGGCCGCAAAAATTTTTTATCAATGGAACCAAGACGACCAAAACTTGAAATTCCTGTAACCTACAATGTTGGTTGGTGGTCTAGCCAGGAAGCGCTGTCCATTGATAGCTTAAATATAGAAATTGTTGAAAGTAAACTAAATCTGTTCAATAGTAAGTCGTTAATTTCATACAGAGTTAGCGGGAAATTAACTTACGAAGGACATTGGAAACCAATAATTGACGAAGTCCATATTTCCGAGCGTATAAATTTTGACACAACCTTGAACTGTGACAGAATTATAGAAATCACACCCGTGATTAACGACATAAAAGATGAGAAAGCAAACGGAGGCATTGATAGATTTGAATTTAAGAATGAGCATACGATTGTTTCCAATCATTGGGGAATAAATCGAATTAAATTTATTTGTGGGCAAAAAGAGCAAACCATCGAATTACGACAAAGCAAATAAATACACTGTAAAAATTGAGAAAGAAAATGATTAATAATTCATTGACTCTTTATTATTCGTTCCACAAATTCTGAAACAGTATGACAAAGAAAAAGTGGATGATAAAAAAAATTATAGTATCAATCTGGATAACCATTGGAATAACTTTTATGTTTTGGCTATTCTATTCTTATCAATCGCACAGTGTAGACAAGAGGTTTCTCCAAAATAGCAGTAAAGTAAATATTGACATAAACAAAGATTTCTACTTATTTACTCCAACTAAAGAATTTAAAAAAATATTTATGTTTTATCCCGGTGCAATGGTTGATCCTAAAGCTTATGTACCTCTTTGTAGAAATATTGCAGAAAATGATATAAAAGTTTATTTGATAAAAATGCCTTGGAGGCTTGCGTCAATAGGCTATAACAAACCAAATGAATTAAATCTGTTTAACGATACAACAAAGACTTATATTCTTTCCGGACATTCTCAAGGAGCAAAAATGGCGGCACAATTCGTATATGAGAATCCTGATTTGGTAGACAAGCTTATATTAATTGGAACTTCGCACCCTAGAGATATATCACTCGCCAATATTAGAATTCCAGTCTTAAAAATATATGGTTCAAAAGACGGTGTAGCAGATGAAAAATCAATATTGGCAAATAAATTTAAACTATCCGAAACGACAAAATTCGTAAGGATAGAAGGAGCCAACCATTCCCAATTTGGCTATTACGGTTTTCAATTAGGAGATAACAAGGCCGATATTAAAAGAGAACGACAACAAGTCGAGACATTAAAAAGTATGGTAGAGTTTATAAATGAGTGATAAATTACACACAGCTAGCAGGAATCCTTAAAGTTTGCCTTAGTTGGAAATTCTCATCCAAGTTGGCCCCACTTCATTCCTTTTCAATGGCGGAGCCAATATGTTACTCTTAAGAGGACTATTGGCATTGTAATGATATATGCTATCTGCTCCCAGAGTTAGAAGAGGATCTTTTATTGATATTCCCGGTATATTTTCAAGACCATTTGAATTTCCATTAAAAAATAAATTACCTTCATAAATAATTTTCCCTTTGGGTTTGTCTAAGATCTCAATAAGAGGGGTAACAGTGTTATTCCCAACAATTACATTTTTTTTGTAAGTGATATTCTCTACAGGTACAGTCATTTCGGTACCGGGTTTATCGTATACTTGTCCTATCTGTCCTATAAGTATATTTTTATCATTATCAACAAGTGTATTGTTTTCAATCAAAATATTTTTCGTGGGATAATAACTTCCTTTACCCTGATAATTATTAGCGTCTCCTTCATACAAAACAATAGCAGGTTTTCCTTTTCTTCGTGTGCCCTGTATGTAATTATGACGAATAATATGGTTCTCTCCAATAACTAAAATTCCTCCGGTATAATTGTCTCGTAAACCTGGAAGAATGTAGTTTCCTTCTATCAAATTATTGTCTCCATGTCTTAAACAAATGCTCCCTGAAGCCTTAATAAATGTATTTCCACGGATAATATTTCCACTTGATTTAATATTTATGATCTTTCCAATACCCAGCATATTTTCGAATATATTTGATTCAACAGTGGTAACCGAAGAGGATAAAGCTTGAGTTCCGTCCCCGATACGGATGGCTATTGCACCACCGTTGCCAATGCTTGGGATATCTTTAAAATGATTGTGATCTATTCTATGATAATCAGCTTCAGGAGTTGAGCGCCAAACAATCATGAGGACACTTTTACTAACTTTTCCTTCAAATAAACTATGATCTACTCGATTGTGTTTACCATAAAAACCCACCCAGGTATCAGTCCCATCTTCTTTGTTAAATCTCGATACCGAGATGTTGGTAATACGACAGTGGTTTGCCGGAATCTTACCATCTTTAAATTCTATCAAATGAAAATTACGGGAGGAATGACCGTTTTTGAAATTAAGTCCATCTACTATTAAATACTCTCCCGAGAGGCGCAGAGACGATGAGCCCGAAATGATGACCTGCCCAGCTGTTTCTGCTTTTAAAGTTATAGGCCTGTTTTCAGACCCAACACCCTTAAATACAATATCGATGTTGTTCCAAACACCATTTTTCATAGTTATAATATCTCCCGGAACAGATTTACCAATAGCACTGGCAAGTTCTGTTTGATTGGTTACAAAATACTTGTTTGATGTAGCCGGTTGCAGCTTAAATGATGATAATACTATTAAAAAGGTAAACGCAAACGGCAATCGTAATGTATAATGCAGGTTTTTCATTTGTTTTAAACTTAATCAATATAGAGTTTAAAAAAGTAAACGTAAGGATGGTAATATAGAAAATGAAAATTAATATTTAATTTTTACCACCAATTTTCTCACCAGGCTGTTTTCTTTAGCTTTAACATTGGGCATATGAGCATCGGCGGGGAAGAAAATGAAGTAATTTTCAGGGCTGGCGTATCTCATATCACCATTTTCATCATTCCTATACAATATGTAATCTTTCTCTTCATCATACGGCTGTGTAATCTCCAGTTTGGGGATATTTCTATTCACACCCATGAGTTCTTCACCTTCAATAAGATATTGGATATCTATATACTTATAATGAGATTCGTATACGCTATCTTCCAGATTTCTGGTAGTGTATTCTGCTATGTTAATAAAAACTTCCTCGTTTAAATCAATTCTACCCAAAGGCAATTCTGGCAGATCATTTTCGATTAAAAATTTGAATGCTATATCCCAGCGTTCGGGATATTTGGAATAATGTTCTGTTAAATCTTTTAATGAAATGGAGGCGTCTGGTTGTGGTTTAAAGTTGGTACTAATACCATTGTGGTCAATCTGCAAATACATATTAATTATATCTAATTTTAACAACTAATTTTCTGGTTTCTTTAATTTCTCCAACTTTTACTGTAGGAATATGTGCTTCTGTAGGGAAGAAAATAAAATAGTTTTCCGGTGTAGCCAAAGCCAGTGGTTTGTTATCATACTGATATAAAGCCACATCTTTTTTAGCATTATACGCTTGTATAACCTTTAATCTCTCATAATCTGGATTCTTACCCATATATTCTTCACCATCAACCATGTATTGTAAATCTATCCACTGTTCGTGGCGTTCGTATTTACAATCTTTCAAATCTTTAGTTTTACCCTTCGCGTAATTTACATATACATCATCACTTAAATCGTAACGGCCGTATTTCAGAGCGTCAATATTGGTTTCCGCTAAAAATTTAAAGGCCAATTGCCAGCGCTCAGGATACTTTCGGTACTGTTCCTTTAAAACTTTCATGTCAATAGAAGAATCTGCATGTGGTTTAAATTTACTGACAATAGTATTATGCACTATTTTAAAGTTAGGGAGTTCATCGACTTTTATGGTTTTACAGCTAAATACACTAAAAGCGAGTAATAAGGCTAATATATATCGATTTTTGTTCATGTTGAAATAGGGAAGCAATATAGTTTTTTAGCAGTTATTATAAATCATCTATTTTCATAAATTCATGTTAATACTTCATGGGATCAGAAGTGAACCTGAGGTTATTTTGGAGACCGACTTTAAGGGGATAAATTTAAAATCGTAAATCAAAAATTTATATCTTTGGAATTATGAATCATTTAATAGCTCCATCCATACTTTCTGCAGACTTTGCGAATCTAAAAAAAGATATTTTAATGCTTAATAATAGTGAAGCCGATTGGATACATGTAGATGTTATGGACGGACTTTTTGTTCCTAATATATCTTTTGGATTTCCGGTTATGGCAGCGGTAAAAAATTATGCGTTGAAACCTTTGGATGTGCATTTAATGATTGTGGATCCTGACAGATATCTTGAAGCGTTTAAAAATGCAGGAGCAAATATAATTACAGTACATTATGAAGCCTGTACACACCTGGACAGAACCATTCACAAAATAAAAGAATTAGGATGTAAAGCGGGGGTAGCTTTAAACCCGCATACACCAGTTGGTTTACTGGAAAATATCATAGAGGAAATAGATATGGTATTAATCATGTCTGTAAACCCTGGTTTTGGTGGACAAAAATTTATTCATAACACTTACAATAAGATCCAAAAACTGAGAGCAATAGCCAATGAAAAAAATCCTGCTCTACTCATTGAAGTCGATGGAGGTGTAAGCAGCCATAATTCTCTGGCTTTGCTAAAAGCAGGAGCTAATGTTTTAGTTGCCGGCAATGCCATTTTTGGTGCAGAAGATCCTGTACATGCCATTTCCGAAATGAAAAAATTAAGTCCGGATCTTTTTCAAGTTTAGTACTTAAATGATCAGACTGCTTATTTCCCTCTTGCTTTTAACGGGATTACAGGTTTTTGGACAACAAACAGCCCGGATTAGTGGTATTGTAAAAGATGTAGAAGGAAATAATCTTAAGGATGTATCGGTATTTATTCAGCATACTAAATTTATAACCCGAAGTAACGATAAAGGCGAATATAGTCTTTTGGTTCCTGCTGGCAGATACCAACTTAGTTTTAGTTATACCGATTTTAAAATTGTCCGTATTGAGGTTGCTTTAAAAGAAGGCGAGCACCTCTTCAGAAATGTGATATTTGATAAAAAAGATAATAATCAACTATTATCAGAAGTAAAAGTTGTAGATCAAAAGGACAGAAAAGAAGGAATAACGTTATTAGACGCCAAAAGTTTCGAACAGTTCCCTAATGCATCACAGAGTTTCGAGGCGATGCTGAAACAGCTTCCGGGAGTCTCTACCAATAACGAATTAAGCTCGCAGTATTCCGTTAGAGGAGGAAATTTTGACGAGAATCTTATTTACATTAACGATATTGAAATTTTTAAACCTTATCTGGTAAGAAACGGGCAGCAGGAGGGATTAAGCTTAATTAATCCTGATTTGGTGAAGCAGGTAAAGTTTTCCGCCGGAGGTTTTTCTCCCCGTTACGGCGATAAAATGTCGTCTGTTTTAGATGTACAATATAAAACAAAAGATTCACTCGCAGTAATATCCAGTTTAGCGACCAATGGATCTTCTATCACAGCGTTTATTAAAAATAAACAACTGAATCTGGCTCTGGGTTACCGTAATAAAAGAAATCAGTCCGTTCTGTATACACAGCAAGTGGTAGGCTCTTACAACCCAAACTTTCATGATTTTCAAGGAGTTTTGAGTTATCAATTCAATAAAAAGTTTAGTATAAATTTACTCGGTATTTATAATAAAAATGAATTTGGTTTAATTCCGCAATCCAGAGAAACGGTTTTTGGAACCATGTTGGAAACCTACAGATTAAAGGTGGATTTCGAGGGACAGGAAAAAGATACTTATGAAAATAAGGTAGCCGCACTGACATTAGACTATAAAATACATCCGGCATTGGGTTTGAAATGGATTAATTCTGTATTTTCTATTAAAGAGCAAGAGCATTTTGATATTTACGGACAATATGTCTTTGAAGAAATAGAATCTGATTATTTAGGTGGTTCTTTTGGACAGGTAAAGGGGAGCCGGGGTTTTGGAGCTTACCATGATTATGGACGAAATGAACTGAAAGCCAACATCTATAGTTCTGAATTGAAAATAAACTATATAAAGGGAAAATCTGTTTGGGAAGGGGGATTTAAAATTCAGCGGGACGAACTGAGAGATAAACTTAATGAATTCAGTTTCTTAGATTCTGCCGGTTATTCATTGCCAAATACAAACGACAATGGATTTGAAGTATCAGATTATAGATATGCTATTAATGCCTTAAATACCAACAGGTTCTCTGGATATATAATGAATGCGGATGATCTTGGAGATAAATGGTCTTATACAGGAGGCATACGTTTTATTTACAACACCTTCACCAAAGAATTTATTCCCAGTCCGCGTTTAATTTTAACCTATCAGCCTAAAAACGAAAAAGATATTCTATACCGTTTTGCAAGTGGTTTATATGTTCAGTCTCCTTTTTATAGAGAAATGCGCGATCTGGACGGCTCTATAAATCATCAGATTAAATCGCAAAAATCGATACATTTTGTAGGTTCATCCGATTACAAATTTGAAGGCTTGGGTACTCAGCTAAGGTTTTCAACCGAAGTATATTATAAAGTACTTAAAAATCTGGTGCCTTACGAGCTGGAGAATCTAAGAATAAGGTATTTAGCTAATAAGGTTTCAAATGGCTATGCTGCAGGTATGGATTTTTCGCTAAGCGGAGAGTTTATCCGCGATCTTCAATCTTCTTTCAGGTTATCTATTATGAAAACCGAAGAAGATATAGAAGACGATGCTACCGGTTATATTAAAAGACCTACAGATCAGCGTGTCCATTTCTCTGCTTTTTTTCAGGATAGACTATTTAACAGCCCAACTTATAAGGTGCATTTAAATGCTCTTTTTGGTTCAAGATTACCTACATGGCCGCCAAAAACTCAAAATTATAGTTCTAACTTTTATATACCAGCTTACAAGAGGGTAGATATCGGTTTTTCTAAAGATTTGCTTGATCCTGAAAGTGAAAAACGTTTCAAACTTCTGGACAATTATTTTAAGAGCTTTACATTATATGCAGAAGTATTTAACTTGCTGAATATCAATAATACGGTATCTTACTTATGGATAAGCGATGTTAACAATAATCGTTACGCAATTCCTAATTATTTAACATCCAGACAGCTGAATTTTAAGATTATTGCAAAATTTTAAAATAAAATCCTAAAAAGATTTTATTATCTTAAATTTGGACCAGCAAACAAAACTATAACAAAGAAATGAAACATAACTTTGGCGCAGGTCCCTGCATTTTACCTCAAGAAGTATTCAAGCAAGCCTCAGAAGCTGTATTAAATTTTAACAACACAGGACTTTCAATTTTAGAAATATCGCATCGCAGTAAAGAATTTATCGCTGTATGTGAAGAAGCTGTTCAGTTAGTTAGAGAATTAATGAATGTACCTGAAGGTTATTCGGTTTTATTCCTGCAGGGAGGTGCCAGTTTACAATTCTTAATGACAGCTATTAACTTATTACCAGAAGGTGGTAAGGCTGCTTATTTAGAAACTGGTGTTTGGGCAAAGAAAGCTATCAAAGAGGCAAAAAACTTTGGCGAAGTAGAGATTGTAGCCAGCTCTAAAGATGCTAACTACAATTTTATACCTAAAGGTTATACTGTTCCGGAAGATGCTGCTTATTTTCATATTACATCTAACAATACTATTTACGGAACAGAGATGTTCGAATTCCCAAAAACGAACGCACCTCTGGTTTGCGATATGTCATCAGACATCATGAGCAGAGAAGTTAATGTGGCAGATTTTGGTTTGATCTATGCAGGTGCTCAGAAAAATATTGGTCCCGCTGGTGCAACGGTAGTTATTGTTAAAAACGATCTTTTAGGTAAAGCAGAAAGAACTATTCCTTCTATGTTAGATTATCAGATCCATATAGATGGAGAGTCTATGTTTAACACTCCTCCTGTATTTTCTATATATGTAGCTATGTTAAATCTAAGATGGTTAAAAGCAAAAGGCGGTGTAGCTGCGATAGAGAAAGAAAACATTGCTAAAGCAGAAGCTTTATACACAGAGATCGACAGAAACCCTTTCTTTAAAGGTACAGCTGCTATCGAAGATCGTTCCAGAATGAATGTTACTTTCGTTATGGAAAATCCGGAATTAGAAAAAGAATTCCTGAAATTGGCAGAAGCCAGAGGTTGTGTAGGAATTAAAGGTCATAGAAGCGTAGGCGGTTTCAGAGCGTCTATTTATAATGCACTTCCTATAAGTGGCATTAATGCTTTAGTAGAGGCAATGCAGGAATTTGAACAAAGCCAAAAATAATTAATCAATAATTTTCGGGTTTAAAGTTTTGAAATTTAAAGCTTTAAACCCGCTTGATCCTAATAATATATATTATGAGAATTTTAGCTAACGATGGAATTGATCCGGTAGGCAAAAAGCTATTGGAAGATGCCGGAATAGAAGTTGATACCCAAAATATCCCTCAGGAAGAATTAGCATCAAAATTAAATGCTTACGATGCTATTACAGTAAGAAGCGCCACTAAGGTTAGAAAAGAATTAATTGACGCTTGTCCTAACATCAAGTTAATTGGTCGTGGCGGTGTAGGTATGGACAATATTGATGTAGAATATGCAAGAAGCAAAGGAATCTTTGTAGAAAATACTCCGGCCGCATCATCTTTATCTGTAGCAGAACTCGTTTTTTCCCATTTATTCAATGGCATCAGATTCGTGTACGATTCTAACAGACAAATGCCTGTAATAGGAAATACTGAATTTGCAAAGTTGAAGAAAAAATATGCTGCTGGTATCGAATTAAAAGGAAAGACAATAGGTATCATCGGTTTTGGACGTATTGGTAAAGAAACTGCTAAAGTTGCTTTAGGTTTGGGAATGGATGTTTTAGCTTATGATATTTACGATTTCCCAACTACGTTAACCTTAGACCTTACTGCTGGAATTAAAGTTGATGTCCCTGTTAAAAAGGCAACTTTAGACGAAATATTAACACAATCTGATTTTATTAGTTTACACGTTCCTTTTATCGATAAGCCTATCTTAGGAAAAGAAGAGTTTGAAAAGGTGAAAGCGGGTGTTGGTATTGTTAACTGTTCAAGAGGTGGTATAATTGATGAGTTAGCTTTAGTAGAAGCATTAAACAGTGGTAAAGTAGGTTTTGCCGGTTTAGATGTTTTCGACAACGAGCCTACTCCAAGAGAAGAAATCTTAAAACATCCTAAAATTTCTTTAACTCCACATATCGGGGCTGCAACAAACGAAGCTCAGGAAAGAATTGGTGTTGAATTAGCAGAAATTATTATCAAAAGACTTAAAGGATAATTATAGTCTTAATTAGAATAAAAAGGGTTCGGAGATACTTCGAACCTTTTTATTTACAGCCTACTCAACATCCGGTTTTCTAAGAATATCTCCAATAATATTTTATTCCGTTCTAAGGATTGGATATTCGTCTAAATCTATGGTCTTTTTATTTTCATCTTCACAGTTATAGCTCAACGTTGCTCTTTGTTTTCCATTATCGTCTAGACCAATTCCTATTCTTATAGCAAGCCAACATCCATTGGACTTATCTGAATATTCAGAGCTACCATAGGCGTTTCCTGTTAGGTCATCTTCATCTACCTCAGATGCAAGAAAAAACATTGAACCTAAAATTGCTTTTCCTGATTTGGTCTCAACTATTTTGTCGTTTTTGTCCAGGATTTGAAAATCGTAATTTAAGTTTGTCAAGTTGGTTCTTGTAACTGTTAAAGTAAATTTGGCACTATCATTAATTCCCCGAAAAGTAGTCTTCTTATTTAGCTCGAGATCATTTGGAAAAAAAGTGGTGTCCTGATCTGTTAAAATATAATTATTAATAAGTTTTATTGGTTCATTATAGTTTGCAAGACCTTGAATAAAAATTTGGTCATATTGAGACTTGTCCTGGATATAAATGTTTTGCTTCTGTTTGCCAACCGAAACAGTTTGCAGAGTATCCATCAGGTTTCGTTCAGCTTTTTTTTCTGTTACCTGGTTATTGCAACTCCAAAGCCCAAAAACAATTGTCAATATATAAAGAGTGTGTTTCATCAAGTTTTAAAATACACTTGATTTTTAAATCAGCGCATTCTGTGATTATTCAGTATCCTGATCTTCCGAATACATTTCGTCAATAATGTCTTTGTACTTATTCTCTATTATCTTGCGTTTGGGCTTTAAAGTAGGGGTAATTTCTCCTTCTTCCATACTAAACGGATTACGTTTAATTTTGAAGTTCTTGATACGTTCGAATTTGGCCAATTCCTGAGCATACTTTTTCAGATCCGCTGCTATCCAATTCTTAATTTCATCATCTTCAATAAATAAATCTGGCTTTTCAAAGAATGAATCTCTCAGGTCAAATGTATCTTGTAACATTTCTCTTGCGGGAGTAATGATTGCTGTAACATACTCTCTTTTATCTCCAATTAAAAAAACACCTTCAATTTTCGGACTTTTCAGATAAGTATTTTCTACAGGAGTAGGATAGATGTTTTTACCATACGCGTTAACTAACATATTCTTAATCCTGTCGGTAATTTGTAGATTACCCATGTAAAATCTACCAACATCTCCCGTGTGGAACCAACCGTTGCTGTCTATAACCTGTGCTGTTTCTTCCGGCTTATTCCAATAACCTTTCATTACACAATGGCCTCTGACAACAATTTCTCCTTCTTCGGAAATATAATCAGGTTTAAAAGATTCATGAGTTTGTATAGTAACAAACTCTTTGGTCTCTACATCCTGAATACCAACTTCTATACCTGGAATAACCCGACCTACAGTACCGTAAACTTGTCTGTTAAATTCGGTTACAGACATTACGGGAGAGGTTTCCGTAAGTCCAAAGCCTTCCAGAATTTTAACCCCCAGATTCCCGAAAAATTCGCCTACATTTTTAGGTAATGCCGCACCGCCGGAAATCATAAATTTTAATCGGCCCCCTGTTTTCTCGATAATTTTACTGAATACCAATTTTTTCGCAATAGCGTATTGTAAAGAAAGTTTTAATCCGGGAGTGTTACCACTTTCTTTGACATTTCTATATTTCTGGCCAATGTCAAATGCCCATAAGAATATTTTTGCTTTAGTACCACCAGCAGACGTTCCGCTTTTTATCGCCTTGTCATGTATTTTTTCCAGTAATCTTGGAACACAAGAAATCACCATTGGTTTTACCTCTTCCATGTTTTTAGCCAGAAGCTCTAAACTTTGTGCGAAGGCTATCTGACTACCCATTGCACAGCAAACATAGTAAGTAGCAGTTCTTTCAAATACGTGAGATAAAGGTAAAAAAGAAAGAAAAATATCGTCGGAAGTAATAACAGGTATCTGGTTCAGGCATTCTCTAACGTTTTCTACAAAATTGCGGTGCGTAAGCATAACACCTTTAGGAGTTCCGGTAGTTCCCGAGGTATATATTAACGCAGACAGGTCTGAAGGAATAACATTATTTCTGCAAATATTAATTTGTTTGGCATGTTGAGGGTAGCTTTTTGCTCCCATGCTAAGTACCGATGAGAAATTGGTAACTCCTGCGTTCAGTGAGGCATTACCCTCAATAACCTTTTCATAATCTTCGAAACTGGTAACTATCCTTATTAATTCCGGACAGCTATTGGCTATTTTAATCACTTTCTTTAATAAGAAAGGGCTTCCAACTAAAAGTATCTTAACTCCCGAATCTTTCAATATATATTCTATTTCCGTCTCAGAAAGAGTAGGATAGATGGATGTATTTATTGCACCAATTTGTTGTGCTCCCTGATCAAAGAATACATATTCGGGTGAATTTTCTATGATAAATCCAATACGGTCTCCTTTTTGAATGCCGTTATCTAAAAAATAAGCAGCTATAAAATCGGCATTTTCCAGGGTAGTTCTAAAGGAAATTTCCTCCCAAATATCTTTCACCTTTCTTTTTAAGAATGTTGTTTCTGGTTGATGTATATTTTCTACAACGTTTCTTAACAAGTTCGGAACCGTTAGGTTTTCTTTATCTTTTATTGGATTCATGCTTTGGTATAATTCAATTTGGCAATAATAACTTATTTAGCCAAATAATGCAAAAGGGACATCTTCAAATAAAGAAGATGCCCCTTTTTAGTATTAATTGTTACTGAAATTAAAAGGCAAAACCAATAGAGAAAGATAATACCCTGTTGTTTATTTTACTGTTATCGTCTGCTTCACTTCCAGGATAAAGGTTTGATAAGCCTAAACCGTAACCAGCTCCAATGTTGAATCCAGAACTAAACTGATAACCAACCAAACCATTTAAACCAAAGTCAATAGGTTTCAAATCGTCATCGCTGTTATTACCGAAATTAAGATCTTCTTCAGACTCTGTTCCTCCGCCAATAGTTGTTTTTGCTTTACCGCTAACATTGAAACCTACATACGGACCGGCTCCAATAAAGAAACTACCTGGACCAGCTGGAATATATCCGACAATGTTTACAGGTATATCAATACTCATAGTGTTAACTTTAGATACAGTTTCGACACCCAATACTGTCCACGAGTTTTTACCACCTTTACCTTGTAAAGAAATACCCGGTTGTAAGGATAGCCCACCTGTTAATGGAATATCTGCGTAACCAGTGATATGGAAATTTGTGTTCACTTCTGAATCTGTAGAGGTGTCGTCTAACTCGTACTTGTATTTAGGTAAATTTACACCCGCTTTCAAACCGAATTTTGTTGTACCAACACTTGAAGTTTGTGCATATGCAGCACTTCCTATAATGAAAGCTGCTGCTACTAAAAATAACTTTTTCATAATTATCATTAATTGTTAATTGTTGGGGTATATTCAATAGACAGTCCAGAAATCAATAAAATTAAAAAAATATGCCTATTTGGTTGATTATGAGCCAAATTTTAAATTAATGAAGTTGTAGTTATTTGTATTTTAAGTGTAGAATTTAGCAGACAACGCTGTCGTCAATTCTATAAATCTGTTGTATTAAATGTATCACCCTGTTTAATATCTCCGGTTTGATATCCCTTCTTAAACCATTTCATCCTTTGAGCAGAAGTTCCATGTGTAAATGCATCGGGAACGACATAACCTTGTGCCTGTTTTTGCAATTTATCGTCACCAATGGCATGTGCTGCATTAAGAGCTTCCTCAATATCGCCATCGTCCAGTAAATTATTCTGTTGCTGATAATGCGCCCAGACACCGGCATAAAAATCAGCCTGCAATTCAAGCTTAACCGAAAGCTTATTGTATTCAGCTTCGCTTATACGCCCTCTGGCTTCTTGCAGGATTTTATTTGTACCTAGCAGGTTTTGTATATGATGACCAACTTCATGAGCTATCACATAAGCCATCGCGAAATCACCACCAGCATTAAGTTTATTTTGTAATTCATCGTAAAAGGAGAGGTCTATATAAATTTTGCTGTCTCCCGGACAATAAAAAGGACCAACGGCAGAACTGGCTGACCCGCAAGCAGACTGAACACTTCCTTCAAAAGTTACTAGTGTTGGTTCTAGATATTTCTCGCCATGGTTGCGGAATATTTTATTCCATACATCTTCTGTATCTGCCTGAACAACCCGGGTAAATGCTTCTGCCTCGCTTTGAGGTCCACTGGACACCTCGGTTTGGGTACCCGCAGATTGGTCCTGAATGGCATTTAGCAACTGACTAGGATCTTTGCCGAATAATAATCCTAAAATAATTATAACTACCGTTCCAATACCCCCAATTGCAATTCCTTTGCCCGGGCCTCTTCTTTCAAAGTTGTCGCTTTGTCTGCGTCCTTGCCATTTCATATTTGCTTAGATTTTAATAACTATAAAATAGAATTTTTTTAAATATGTTTTTGTCCTTTATTTGTATTAACTCATTTTTGAAGAAAATTAATATGCAAATTGAAAAATCATTGAAATTTAATAAAACTTTTTCTGAGCACACAATAGTTGAAGAAGCTAAAGAATTGCTCTGTCAGTTTTTGAATGCGAATTTATATGATATTCACGACATGCTATTTAGCTATCATTACGCAAAAAGGGAAAGAGTTTATGACATCATCATTGAAAAAAGCGATATCATTTATTCGGAAGGAAAGGGATATTTTACGGTTAAATATATGATCGGATTTTTTAATGCCTGCGCAGATTTGAATTTTAACGACAAAGAGAAAATGAAAATTACTTACAATATAGACTTTGTTAAAGATGAAATAGTATTGAAAGGGGAGTATATTCCAGAGGAAGAACAACATGAAATTTGACATATTTTTCTACGACAAGCCCGTTAGGTTTTCGTTCATTGACTCAATTGCAGCATCAGCTTGTGTATTACACATAGCCGCTATTATTTCACAATTGGCTTTTATAAAAGCCGCTTATTTATAAATTGTCCTATTAATTGTATGTTCTCGGAAGACAGAATTTCATTTTTATACTGATCTAAAAACCAACCGCTGCCTTCTTTATCGATAATTCCAACTAAATCAGTATCCATAAAAATTTCGTATTTATTACGCTCCAAGCTTCTTGCATAACATATATGATGTTTAAATATACCGGGAACCTGAAATTTTTCCATTTTTAAAAACTTTTTTGAATGAACAAATGTAGTATAAATAGAA
>NZ_JBEBVH010000082.1:0-14885 GCF_040392825.1 Pseudopedobacter sp. | reverse complement strand
ACGTACCTCAATTAATTATTATATTAGCTAAACAAATGAAGTTATCCAGTTATAAAAAAGTATGTTACTCTACAAATTGATTTTTATTAACCACTAAATAAACATGAAAGTTCTCACAAGGAAAAAATTAAAAGCTATGCTGATTCTTGCACTTGTAATTGCCGGATTAACAGGTATTCAGCAGTCTTTATATGCTCAGGCCACAACAGCAGGAATTGATGTAGAAGATCCAAAATCTACAGTAACAAAAAGTATTGATTTCTCAGTTACTCCAGATAAAAGCGATTGGATCTATAAAGTAGGCGAGCAGGCTACGTTCAATATAAAACTCTTTGTAGATGGCAAACCTGTAGAATCTGCAGATTTATCCTATATGATAGGTCCAGAAAAAATGGTTCCAACAAAAAAAGGGCGGGTAACTGTTAAAGATGGATACGCAAAGTTAGAAGCGGGAACAATGGGTGAACCTGGCTTTTTGAGATGTGATGTAAGAGTAAATGTTAAAGGGAAAATTTATAAGGAATTAGCTACTGCAGCTTTTGAACCAGAAAAAATAAAACCGACAGCGGTAACGCCAGCAGATTTCGACCAATATTGGGCAGCAGCAATTAAAAACTCTAAAAGTATTCCTCTGGATTCTAAATTAACTCCTATTCCAGAAAGAAGTAATGACCTGGTAGATGTATATCAGGCAGAATATCATTTATTTAATAATGGTGTACAAAAATTCTATGGAGTATTAAGTGTACCTAAAAAAGAAGGGAAATACCCAGCTATTATACGTTTTCCTGGTGCTGGTTGGTTACCATTAAGTGGAGATCAAAATAATGCAGCTAAAGGATTTATTACGCTGGATTTATATATTCACGGTCGACCAGTAATTAAAGACAAGTCATATTATACAGATTTGCAGGCTAACGAATTAAAGAGCTACCAATATATAGGGGCGTCTAATCGTGATTCTTTTTACTACAAGAATGTGATTTTAGGTTGTGTAAGATCTGTAGATTTTATTTATTCTTTACCAAAGTTCGATGGAAAACATATTGGTGGTTGGGGATCTAGTCAGGGCGGTGCCTTGTCTATTATCACAACTTCATTAGAAAAAAGAATCAATTATTTTGTTGCCTTATGCCCTGCAATGTGTGACTTTACAGGATATTTAAATAACAGGGCTGGCGGATGGCCACATTTTTTTGCCAAACCAGAACTTTACAAGGATAATAAAGAACAGGTAATGAAAGCTTTATCTTATTACGATGTAGTTAATTTTGCAAAGCGCATACAAGTTCCGGGATTTTTCTCGTGGGGATTTAATGATGAGACAACGCCGCCTACGTCATTTTATTCGGCTTATAACTCTGTTAAATCACCTAAACAAGTATTTATAGTTCCTAGCGGGATACATAAAATATATCCTCCGCAAAGAGAGAAAACCTATAGCTGGTTAACCAATAATTTAAGAAATAATTAGTTTTTTGTTTGCTTCTTTTGTTTTTGCCCTGCTGAAAAGTGGGGCAAATCAAGAGAAAAACTTAATGTAAATATGCAGTTTAGTAGCGCAAATAATAAGATTCTGTTTTTAATATGCTTTTCTGTACTGGGATGCAGTCCCCGTAAGCGTAAAGAGGCAATTATCCCCGTAGAACAGAATATCCAATTAGATAAATCAATTTTAGATATCAGTGTTGTTGCAAAAGGATTAAATGTTCCATGGGAAATCACCTGGGGGCCGGATGATAAGATATGGATGACAGAACAGCATGGCGAAATTAGTAAAATAGATCCCAAGACCGGTGAAAAAAAGCGGATATTGGAAATTAAAGAGGTATGGAAAGATAGAACTACAGGCTTATTAGGAATGGCAATTCATCCTAATACCAGAGAGTATCCCTATGTTTTTGTCGATTATACCATAAAAGATAACAAGAAGATATTTTCAAAACTGGTTAGATATACCATACAGCAAGATACCTTAATTAATCCAAAAACATTATTAGTTATACCTGGAAATACCGGACATAATGGTTCCCGATTGGCTATATCGCCTAACGGCAAACTTTTATGGGCTACAGGAGATGCTGCAAACTATAAAAATGCGCAGAATGATGAGAGTTTAAATGGTAAGATATTGCGTTTAAATATAGATGGAACAGTACCGGAAAATAACCCTGTTGAAGGAAGCTATGTGTGGGCCAAAGGGTTTAGGAATATGCAGGGATTGGTGTTTTCTAAAAGAGGTTTTCTCTATACATCTGAACATGGAGATGCTTTAGAAGACGAGGTTAACCTTATTGTAAAAGGGGGAAACTACGGCTGGCCGAATATAGAGGGCATACATGATACAGAAGAAGAGAAGAAATACGCCGAAAAATACAATACGATAGAGCCTTTGCTTTCCTGGACACCAACTATAGCACCTGCAGGAATGACCCATTATGGTAGCAATAACATTCCTGAATGGGAAAACAGCTTACTTTTAACAACGTTGAAAGCAAGAAGCCTTCGCGTATTAAAACTAAATAATGATGGTACAAAGATACTATCGGAAAATATTTTTCTGGAAAACGAATATGGTAGATTAAGAAGTGTTTGTGTTTCGCCGAACGGTGACATCTATGTTTCTACCAGTAACAAAGACTGGAATCCTTACAGTAAACCCGTAGAATTTGATGACAGGATCTTAAAGATAAGCAAAGCCTCCAAAATAACCAGCGAAAAAGTGTCAAAAGGAAAGTTAGCATCAGAAAATAATTCTATAGATAATATAGATCAGCTATATAGTATTTATTGTGGCTCTTGTCATAAAGATGATGGATCTGGGGTACAAGGTAGCTTTCCTGCATTAAAAGGCTCTCCAATAGTGTTGGGAAATAAAGGAGATCTGATAAAGGTATTTTTAAAAGGTAAGAAAACTGAGAATAAACCCGAACAGATGCCAGCTTTCAAATTCCTGAATGATGAGGAAGGTGCTGCTATATTAACATACATCAGAAAGAATTGGGGTAATAATGCTGAGCCAATTCAGGCATCAGAAATTAAAAAATTAAGATAACAAACAATCTAAACCTAAATGGAAATAAAACAAGAATCAAAACTGGTAAAACGGATTAAAGAAATCATCCCAGGTATAATTATAGCAGCGGTCGTTTTTGGCCCTAGCAAAATGACCATTACTTCTAAATTGGGGACAGACTATGGCTATAGTTTGTTATGGATTGTGGTAGTCGCTATTTTCTTCATGACCGTATTTACCAAGATGGCAAGTAGAATAGGTATAGCAAAGAAAGAATCACTTTTAACATTAATTGGGCAAAAATGGGGCAAATGGGCTGCTATTGTCATTGGTGTTGGAATTTTTTTAGTAGCGGCGTCTTTTCAGGCAGGTAATTCAATTGGCGTAGGAATTTCAATAGGAGAAGCTACCGGTACATCGTCAAAGATTTGGGTAATTGTGTTTAATATTATAGGTATTCTGCTACTGTTTTTCAGAGGATTTTATAAAATCCTGGAAAAATTAATGCTGTTGTTAATATTTATGATGCTGCTGTCATTTATAATCACAGTTTTTGTAGTCAATCCAAAGGCAGAAGACATCATACAAGGTTTTGTACCTAGTTTGCCGGAAGGTTCCGTAGGCCTGGTTATTGCATTTATGGCTTCCTGTTTTTCAATTGTAGGAGCATTTTATCAAGCCTATTTAGTACAGGAAAGAAAAAAAACAGGTGTGGAAGATGAACCCGTTATTGATAAAAGTACTACAGGTATGATCATATTAGGCTTAATGAGTGCGATAGTAATGGTCTGTGCTGCAACAGTGCTGCATCCAAAAGGAGTAAAACTAACAAGTGCTATGGATATGGCGAAAGCTTTAGAGCCCTTATTTGGTCATTATGCGTCAATCCTGTTTTTGATAGGCTTGTTCGGAGCCTCCTTTTCTTCAGTAGTAGGTAATGCTTCAGTTGGAGGAACCATGTTAGGAGACGCATTAGGGTATGGAGGCAAATTGCAATCGGCCAAAGTACGTGTTTTGATAGCTATATTAATGATTATAGGCGCGACAATAGCGATAATATTCGGAAAGCTTCCTTTGGAACTGATTGTACTAGCTCAGAGTGTGACTATTTTCTTAGTTCCTTTTATAGGTATCGCTATGTTCCTGGTGGCGAGGGACGAAAAGATTATGGGACAGCATAAAAACAACAGATTCACCAATATATTCGGTGTATTAGGTTTGTTATTACTTACTTTTTTAGCGATAAGCAATGTATACGATTTATTTATAAAATAACATATTATGGAAGATTTAATAGCTTTAGAACAAAAATTAACCAGACCAAGTGCTAAACTTATAGAAGATATAAAAAATATAGATGGCGATATTATGCTGCTGGGTATTGGGGGAAAGATGGGGCCAAGTATGGGAAAACTTGCAGCAGCAGCAGTAAAAGAAGCTGGAATAAGCAAACGTATTATTGGCGTTTCAAGATTTAGCGATGTAAAAGCAAGAGAAGAATTAGAAAAAGCAGGAATTGAAACAATAGCTTGTGATTTGTTAAACGATGAAGAGCTTTCCAAGCTTCCGGAGGTAAAGAATGTTATTTATTTAGCCGGGCATAAATTTGGTACAGTGGGGAACGAAGGGTTCACATGGGCAATGAATGCGTACTTACCTGGGCGAGTATCCGAGAAATTTAAAAACTCAAATATTGTAGCATTTTCCTCTGGTAATGTATTGCCTTTCGTACCTGTAACAGCTGGAGGGGTAAGCGAAGAAGTTACACCAGAACCTATTGGAGAATACGCACAATCTTGTTTAGGTAGAGAGAGAGTATTTGAATATTTTTCTAAAAAAAACAATACCCCAATACTTATATACCGTCTTAACTATGCAGTAGATTTCAGATACGGTGTAATTATGGAAATTGCGAAATCTGTACTGGCAGAAAGACCAATTGACTTAAGAACAGAAAATGTAAATGTTATCTGGCAAGGCGATGCTAACGAAATAGCGATAAGATCTTTACTACATTGTGAAAGTCCGGCAAAGATTTTAAATGTTACCGGACCTGAAACTTTGTCTACAAGATGGGTAGCAGAGGAATTTGGCAGAAAGTTTAATAAAAAGCCAGTTTATCAACATGAAGCAGAAGGAACTGCATTATTAAATAATGCAGCTGAGTGCCATAAGTTATTTGGATATCCGCAAGTAACTATAAAAGAAATTATAGACATTACCGCGATTTGGTTAACTCGAGGTGGAGAAGAATTTGGAAAAGCAACACATTTCCAGGAAAGAGGAGGTAAATTTTAATGAAAAGATTAAGCAAAGAACTTAAACAGCTTTTGGATGAAGGTACTGTATTACCAGCACATCCTTTAGCATTAACAGCAGAAAGAAAGATTGATGAACTTCATCAAAGGCAGTTAACCCGTTATTATATAGAATCTGGAGCAGGAGGCGTTGCCGTAGGAGTACATTCTACTCAGTTTGAAATCAGAGATCCGGAAATCAATCTTTTTTCTACGGTTTTAAAATGGGCTTCAGAAGAAGTTGATAAGGCAAAATTAGACAGACCGTTTATTAAAATAGCGGGTATATGCGGGCCTACTGATCAGGCAAAAGCCGAAGCTAAGATTGCGGTTGATTTAGGATATGACATTGGTTTATTAAGTATGGGAGGTCTGCAGGGGTGGACAGAAGAGCAAATACTGGAACGAGTAAAGGCTGTTGCAGAAATCATCCCTGTATTTGGGTTTTATTTGCAGCCTTCTGTAGGAGGAAGAATTTTTAGTTACGACTTCTGGAGAAAATTTGTTGAAATAGACAATGTAGAGGCAATAAAATGTGCATCGTTCAACAGGTATCAAACGTTGGACGTGATGAGAGCTGTAGCAAATTCTTCCAGAAGGGATAAGATCTCTATGTACACAGGTAATGATGATAATATTGTAGCCGATCTTTTAACAGAATATAAATTCCCTGTTAACGGAGAAATACAAACTGTTGGTTTTAAGGGAGGTTTATTAGGACACTGGGCTGTTTGGACCAACAATGTAGTACGTCTCCTTGAAAGAATAAAAAAATACAGAGCAAATAAAACTGTGGAAGAAGCAGAAGCACTATTGACATTAGGGGTACAAATTACAGATGTAAATGCAGCTTTATTTGATCCGGCTCATGATTTTCATGGATGTATTCCTGGTATTCACGAAGTATTGCGGAAACAAGGACTATTACAGGGAAGATGGTGTCTTAATCCTAAAGAAGAGCTTTCCGATGGCCAACTAGAAGAAATCAATAGAGTATACGAGAATTATCCTCATTTGAACGATGATGAATTCGTACAGGAATTTTTACATAAAGAAAAACAGCCATCTCAGATTATAAATTATTAATAAAAAGAATGAGATTATATTCAGTTTTCCTGCTTATATGTTTAGTAATTAAAATTACAAATATACAGGCCAAAGAATATAAAATAGAAAGTGCCTCTGAATTAGAGGCACTAGTCTTAAAACCTGGAGACAAGGTAATTCTTAAATCTGGGCTTTGGACAGACCAAAAGCTGGTTATAAAAGGCAATGGAACCAAAGAAAAAAATATCATTTTTTCTGGCGAAGGTAACGGAGAAACCATCATATCGAAAGGCTCAACACTTTTAATAAACGGGCAGTACCTTACAGTAGAAAATTTGAAATTTGTAGACACCAATATTCCTAAAGGAAGTGTCGTCTTTATTTCAAAAGCAGCAGAAAACTGTCGCTTTACCAATAGTGTGTTTCTTGAAACAGCAAACAGTTTACTAAGTAAAGATTCTTTTTTTGCCTGGGTAACGATGTATGGCCGTAATAATAGAGTAGACCACTGCTATTTTAAAGGGAAAACTAATAAAGGTTGTACTATCGTTGCAGAAGCGGAAGAAAGGCCTGGCTATAATAGAATAGACCATAATTTCTTTGACTATAGACCAGAGCTGGGTATGAATGGAGGAGAGAGCATCAGAGCGGGGAACTGGAACACTTCTATGTTCTCATCACACATCATTATCGAAGAAAATATCTTTAAAAATTGTAATGGAGAAATAGAAATTATATCTAATAAATCTTGCGATAATATAATAAGAAACAATCTGTTCTATGAAAGTAACGGTACCATTTCTTTAAGGCATGGAAAAAGAGCTACCGTATCAGGAAATATATTTATAGGAAATAAAAAAGAAGGAATGGGAGGGATTAGAGTGACAGGTGATGGACACCGTATTTTTGATAATTATTTTTCTGGTATTATTGGAACAGACTTCTATGCACCTATATCGTTCAGAAATGCCTGGGAAAACCCGCCGTTACATGGATACGATCAGGTGAAAGATTGTGCTGTTTTTTCAAATACATTTATTAATTGTGGTATCCCATTTTATGTTGGAGTAGGAAAAGACGATAAGTCCTTTGTCGTCCCGGTAAGTACCATAATTGCTAATAATTTAATATATGGAAATGAAAAAGCATTAAAGGCAATAGAGTCTGGATACCAATTTGAAATTATTAAGAACCTCGTTTCCAGTTCATCAAAAGAAAACGGTGAAGGATTTATAAAAGAAGATTTACGTTTAAAAAGCAACAATAGATTAGCTTATATCTCGACTTCTTCATCTGTTAAACCCTATGTTTTTAAAAATGCTAAAGAAAACCATTTTGGTTGTAAACTATCAGATGAACTTCACGGAAAATTATTAAATGCAAAACATATAGGTCCATCCTGGTATCCCGTAGAGCATAATTTAGTTATAGTCAATTAATCTTAAAATATATGTCCACTAGAAGAAATATATTAAAAACTCTTGGAGTAACTGTTTTAACAGCAGGAGGTATAGCTCATTCGTCCTACGCTTCAAAAAAAGGGGATATAGCAGTTGGTACGATAAAATTCTTCCCAAATATCAATGCTTTAGTTTCTGAGAAGAAATTGAAGGAGGGAGATATCGTTAAAACGTTAGGGTACCATCAGCCTAACGATGGTGGACATGCAGAATATTTAATTTCTGATAAACAGGATCAGTATGAAGCAGGTATAGCGCTTCAAAATGGTTTATTCGCTTTATTAATTAATGTGTCTGCAGTTAATTACAAAATGTTTGGTACCGTATCTGATGGAGTACATGATGACGGGATAGAGATCAAAAAAGCACATCGATATGCCAATGGTCAAAATCTTCCTGTATTTAATTATACAGGTGAGTTTTGGTTAAAAGAAACTAATTCTATACAAATCAATAATAATGTAGAATGGGGAAATTCTATTTTTCACATAGATGAACAGTTTAATACACCAAAGGCAAACAAGTTCGTTATAGCGAGTAAAAAGCAAAAGGTGAAAAAGGCTTTTTCTGCTCAGGAAAAAGCAAATATTGTGAATAAGTTTAAACCGGGAGTAAGTGTTGTAGAAGAGTTTTCTCCTTTTTCCGGGCACTTGATTTATATAGAAGATGTTAATGATAAGGTAGGATTCAGGTCCGGAGAAAGATTTACCGGACAATCCTGGGCTAAGCAGGAATTTGTATATATTGAAGAACACGGAAAAGTTTTAGGAGAAGTAGCATATATTTTTAAAGACTTCACTACAATCGAAATAATTCCTGTAGATGATACTTATCTTACTGTAAATGGAGGATGTTTTTATCTTTCGGGTAATAGCCACGGAAAAGGGTATACAAAAAATGGTTTTGGAATTGTAAGGTCAAGAACGTTAATAAGCAACCAGGTAATTAGATTAGAAGACGGAAAGAAAGATACTGCACCAAACGCGAGAACAGGATTTTATAATTTTAGCAAAGTTTACGATGTCAAATTAGAAAATATCCGTCTTATTCCGTATGAACAGGATCGGGAAGGAACAGCAAATGATGTTCCCGCAGGTACTTATGGGATATCGGGTGGAAGAATGTTAAATGCAACGTTTAGAAATGTTACTGCTGAAGGCAGCTCGATACATTGGGGAGTTTTTGGGACTAATATGAACAAGAACTTTAAAATAGATGGTTGTCATTTAAACAGGGTCGACGTTCACTTTCATTGTTGGAATCTGTCCATATTAAATTCGAGAATTGGTTATAGAGGAATTTCTATTACCGGAGGAGGAGATCTTATTATTCAGAATACCACTTGCGAAAATCGTTCTTTTATAAATTTCAGAAGAGATTTCGGATCTAAGTGGGATGGAGATATCAAAATATCCAATTGTAAATTTATTCCGGCAGAAAGTGCTTATAATAACATTCTGGATTTCAATCCTGCAGATTTTGATTATAAATATCCGATTGTTTTCGGTAGAACAATTTCGATAGAGAATCTGGTGATCGATTGTGAGAATAATAAATCTAAAGGACCACTTTATTTAATGAGTCTGAGCGGTTTTTCAGAAATGAAACATGGAGAAAGAATCAAATTCCCCAAAAATGTTCAATTCAGAAATGTTATTGTTCATGGCGAAAACAAAGGTGTTCGTATAGTAACACTTTATAATCCGAAAGGATATTATGTAGATGCAAAAGGAAGTTATGATGGTGTTGAATTGAAACCTAACAGTAAAATACTTATTGATAATGTTAGCTTAGAAGATTTTTCAGGATTAAAAGCAGAAGAAAAAAATAACCATATCCTGGTTAAAAATGGCACAAAGGATATAAAGGATAATCATTCTCTGTATCTGCAAATTGAAATAGTGAACTGTCCGTCAATAAAAATGGATATTTCTGGCTTGCCTGCTAAAGTGATAATTAGAAATTCAAATCTATCTGCGTTTAAAAGTAAGCAATTAGGAATAATGAAGGGAGAGATTTACCTATCCGAATGTAAAATTTTACCAGAAGTTACTTCTGAGGAAGAAATAGCTTTAGAACTAGACACTACATTAGCAACTGTTTTTTCCAACTGTACTGTTCATTCTCCTAAGATAACCGGTAAGTTTGTACCATCCTCATTAAAAAGTTATGATTTTATCAAGATAAACGAAAAATTGAGATTTAATCACTCAAATACCATGTTGGGAAAAGATATATTGAGCTTCCTTAAATCACAAGGAAGTAGTCTTAGTCCAAAATTTATATCAATGCTAAAATCGCACTCCGATTTAGAAAATTAATCTAATAAATAATATTGATTGGGTATATATGAAAAATAAAGTTTGTATCATTTTTTTAATGATTTCTGCAATTTCTTTTGCAGTACATTCTCAAGAAAACGCTGTTAATAAACAAGAGTTATGGAAAAGAATAGGTCCTTATTTTTCTGCTCCTTCGGAATTTGCAGGGCAATATGGTAGTTATAAATCTCCGTTGAAGTTTTATAATGGTGACACAGTATTAACCAAGAAAGACTGGCAAAAACGCAGAAATGAAATCTATACCAAGTGGAATGACATGATGGGAAACTGGCCGGCCCTAATCGAAAAACAAAAGATGAAAGTGTTGGAAACTCAGCAAAAAGATGGGTATACACAATACAGAATTAGTTATAAATGGGCGCCAACAGAAGAGACAGAAGCCTATCTTTTAGTACCAAAATTAAATAAAAAGAAGTACCCAGCGGTAGTTACAACTTTTTATGAACCCAAAACTGCTATAGGAGAAGGAAAACCCAATCGGGATTTTGCCCTGCAGTTGGTTAAAAGAGGCTTTGTAACGTTGTCTATTGGTACCACACAGGCCTCTAAAGACCGCACATACTCTATTTATTATCCTTCCAGAGAAAACGCGAAAGTCCAACCATTGTCTATGTTAGCTTATGCAGCAGCAAATTCCTGGTATTTATTGTCTAATTTATCTTACGTAGACAATAAAAGAATAGGAATAATGGGACATTCTTTTGGTGGGAAGTGGGCTATGTTTGGGTCTTGTTTATTTGATAAATTTGCGTGTGCAGTCTGGTCAGATCCTGGTGTAGTATTTGATGAAGATAAAGGTAGTCTGGTGAACTATTGGGAGCCCTGGTATCTGGGGTATTATCCAACACCATGGGAAAACGTTTGGCGTAAAAAAGGCGATATAGAAGGAGCCAAAGGGCTTTATCCTAAATTACTTAAAGAAGGATACGATTTACAAGAGATTATGGCACTAATGGCTCCACGTCCATTTTTAGTTTCGGGAGGAGCCTCAGACCAACCAGTTCGCTGGACAGCACTTAATCATATTACGAAAATAAATAGATTGTTAGGTTTGGAAAACAGAGTTGCTATGCAAAATAGAACGTTACACGAACCTAATGATTATTCGAATGGTATAGCTTATGATTTCTTTGAATATTTTCTGAAATAAGAGCTCTGATTGAGGTATAAAAAATCTGTTAATTTTATTGTATTTTCAATTATTGTTTTAATATGATTAAATTGATTTATTACTAATTATGAACTTTTCCTTTACATAATTGCTTATTTAAATGATCAGTTAAAACAAATTGATGCATTTGTTTTGAAATTTTATAAAATATATATAATTTCGTGTACGTACACGAAAAAATTGTAGGTACTAAATGGAAAATAAACTGAAAATAGTAAACGGAGATATCCTTACCCCGTATAAAATAATTAAAGGAGGAAGTGTGTTGATAGAGAGTGGAAAGATAGTAGAAGTGAGCCAGTCTTATATAGATGCGCCAGGGGCAGAAGTTATAGATGCACAAGGAAATTATGTTTCACCAGGATTTATAGACCTGCATGTTCACGGAGGAGGAGGTTATGATTTTATGGACCGCTCTGTTGAGGCGTTTCTTAATATAGCAGAACTACATGCAAAACACGGTACTACAGCAATGTGTCCAACCACGTTAACCAGCCTGAAAGAAGACTTAATTAAGACCCTGCATGCATATGAAGAAGCTAATAAAATAAATACCCATGGTGCCAGGTTCCTGGGAATGCATATAGAAGGACCTTATTTTTCTATGGAGCAAAGGGGAGCGCAAGATCCAAGGTATATCAGAAAGCCTGATCCTAATGAATATAAAGAAATTCTTCAATGGGCTCATCTAATCAGTAGATGGAGTGCTGCTCCGGAACTTGATGGAGCCATGGAATTTGCTCGTTATTTGAAATCAGTAGGAGTATTACCGGCTATAGCACATACAGACGCAATATACGAAGAAGTACAGGAAGCTTTTGAAAATGGTTATACTTTATTGACACATTTTTATTCTGCAATGTCTGGTGTGACCAGAAGAAATGCTTACAGGTATGCAGGAGTAGTAGAAAGCGGATATTTAATAGACGAACTGGACGTAGAGATTATTGCAGATGGTGTTCATCTGCCTGTGCCTTTACTTCAACTTATTTATAAGATAAAAGGCCCTTCTAGAACTGCTCTAATTACCGATGCAATGAGAGGCGCAGGTATGGGTGAGGGAGAAAGTATTTTAGGTGATTTAAAAGATGGTGTTAAAGTGATTATAGAAGATGGAGTTGCTAAATTGCCGGATAGAACAGCTTTTGCCGGTAGTGTTGCGACTGCGGATAGATTAGTTAGAACAATACATAAAGATGCAGGAATAGGTTTATTGGAAACTATACAAATGATAACCTCTACACCAGCTAGAATAATAGGTTTAGGAGATAAAAAAGGAAGTATAACCATAGGCAAAGATGCAGACATCGTTATATTCGATGAAGACATTAATATTATCAATACGATTATAGAAGGAAAATCAATTTATCAGAATGAAGACTTTGCAGAAAGACTTATTAAAAGTCAGAGTATTTAAGACCAGAGAAGATTTAGGGAAAGATGCTGCCGAACATGTAGCAAATGCAATAAATGAGTTGCTAAAGACAGAAGATTATATCAATATGATTTTTGCTGCTGCTCCATCCCAAAATGATTTTTTTGAACATATAGTACAAAAAGATGTAGATTGGACGAGAATAAATGCATTCCATATGGACGAATATGTGGGATTGGAAGAAGATGCTCCACAAGGATTCGGCAATTTTTTGAAAGATAAGATTTTTTCAAAGGTTAGGTTTAAGACCGTAAACTATATTAATGGGCAGGCGAAAGATCTACAAGAGGAATGTAAACGGTATGAAGATTTATTAATGCAATTCCCGCCACATATTGTTTGTATGGGGATAGGAGAAAATACGCATATCGCTTTTAATGATCCTCACGTAGCAGATTTCAAGGACTCCAAGTTAGTAAAAGTAGTAGATTTAGACGAGGCATGTAGGACACAACAAGTTAATGATGGATGTTTCGTTAAAATTGAAAAAGTACCAGAATATGCGCTTACCTTAACTGTACCTGCTTTAATAAAAGGTGAGAAAATATTTTGTATGGTTCCCGGAAAAACTAAAGCAAATGCTGTTAAGCTAACTTTAACAGAAGAAATAAAACAAATATATCCATCAACTATACTTAGATCTCATAAAGACGCTATTTTATTTATAGATGAAGATAGTTCTTCACTTTTGAATCTGTAATATTAAATACAAGATTTATTATGTAATTTAGTTTCTTATTTTGTATTGACATTTTCTTAGAAAGCAGTAAGTATTAAAAAGATTATTGATGAAGAAAAAGGAAGAAAAAGAATTGGTTGGAGTAAAGGAAATTGCCCGAAGGGCAAATGTTGCTCTCGCTACCGTTGATAGGGTTTTGCACAATAGAAAAGGTGTTTCTCCAAAAACGAAAGCCAAGGTTAATGCAATTATAGAGGAGCTAAATTACAAACCAAATATTCTAGCCCGTAGGTTAGCATCGAAAGAGGTATTAAAATTTGCTGTTTTAATTCCATCTGTATCTGAAGAGACCAACTACTGGGAAGCACCTTTGGAAGGGGTGAAGCAGGCAGAGTCGGAAATTGAAACTTATGGAATAAAAATTGACAAATTCTTTTTTGATCAAAATGACAAAAAATCATTTTTAAAAGAATCAAAGAAAATTACACAATCAAAGTACCATGGTGTTTTATTGGCTCCTATGTTTATAGAAGAATCCGCATCTTTTGTTAAAGAATGTGCCGAAACTAAAACTCCATGTGTATTTATTAACTCCGATTTACCAGATACTTCAAGTTTATGTTATATTGGTCCGGATCTGTATCATGCAGGTGCATTGGCAGCACATTTATGTGGATATTTAATAGGTGAAGAAGACAGTATTTTAATAGTAAATATATCGGAAATAGTTAATCACCGACACTTTTTAAGAAAAGAGCAGGGTTTTAAAGAGTATTATAATAAGCACAAAAAGTTAAATAATATCCAGAGATTAGATATTAAAGACACCGGCTATCAGGCGGTAAGTAGGGAGCTGAAAAAGGCACTTAATGGCAATAAAATTGATTTGGTATTTGTAGCTAATTCAAGGGTTTTTTATGTGGCTGAATTTTTTAAGAAACATAAAATAGAGAATGTCAAGTTAGTGGGTTTCGAGTTTCTTCAGAAAAATGTAGAATATCTAAAGAATGGAATTATCGATTTCTTAATCTGTCAAAAACCAATAGAACAAGGTTATAGAGGTGTAATGGCTCTTTATCAGCATTGTGTTCATAAAACAAAAGTTAAAGAAGTACATCATATGCCAATAGACATTGTTACCAAAGAAAATTACCAGTTTTATACTAACTAATTCTCGTCTCTCTCTGCGTTTATAAAAATAAGTAGATAACTTATTTTATTAATGTAGTTTAGTTTCGTATTTTGCGTTTAACATTTTCTTAATAAGCAGAAAAAGGTATTAAAAGACTATTGATGAAGAAAAAGGAAGAAAAAGAATTGGTTGGAGTAAAAGAAATTGCCAGAAGGGCAAATGTCTCTATAGCTACAGTCGACAGAGTATTGCATAATAGAGTAGGTGTTTCTCCAAAAACCAAAGCCAAAATAAATGCAATTATTG
>NZ_JBEBVH010000081.1:0-15261 GCF_040392825.1 Pseudopedobacter sp. | reverse complement strand
AAGTAAGAGAATATCACTAGCTATAAAGATAGTAGAATGCCTATGTTACGAAGACAGACGGTATGTTTAAATAAATAATAATAGCTTCACCAGCCCTTATTTAGTTCACTAGTCATTAGTATAATATACCGTTTTAGACTATAATAATCATACAGACCATCATAAACAAGATAAATCATAATTCAGCCACTTTTTGTCTTCAGTTTTCAGTCTCATCCTCATCTCCAAATAAAAAATTTATCTTTGTGGCTATGTCTAAAAACTTCGAAGACTTTAAATTTAATAGACAAATATTAAATGCAATAGAAGAGGCCGGGTACACTCAGCCAACACCTATACAGGAAAAAGCTATTCCGCCTATATTAAATGGACAGGATGTGCTTGGAATAGCCCAGACGGGAACCGGAAAGACAGCAGCCTACGTTTTACCTATAATTATGAAACTGAAATATGCTCAGGGTGACGACATCAGAGCATTAATTTTAGCCCCTACAAGAGAGCTGGCGCTTCAAATAGAAGAAAACGTAAAGATTTATTCGAAATATACAGATTTACGTTCGCTAGTGGTTTTTGGTGGAATTGGACCAAAAGCACAGGCAGAACAAATGGCAAACGGTGTAGATATATTAATCGCTACGCCGGGAAGGTTTATGGATTTGTATCTGGACGGCCATATCGTAACTAAAAAATTGCAGGTATTGGTATTGGACGAGGCAGATAAGATGATGGATATGGGATTTATGCCTCAGATCAATAAAGTATTGGAAATTGTGCCTAAAAAGCGTCAGAATCTATTATTTTCTGCTACTATGAGTGAGAAAGTAGAGCGTTTGTCTGATAATTTCCTGCTTTGGCCAACTAAAATAGAAGTTACACCGCAGGCCACACCAGCACAGACTGTAGAACAGGAACTTTATTTTGTACCTAACCAGAAAACCAAAATCAACCTCTTAAAAACTTTTGTAGAAGATGATCCGGATGTTTCCAAGCTGATTGTTTTTTGCCGAACCAGAGCAGTAGCAGAAAATGTTTACCGCTTTTTACTACGCCGGTTTAACGAGAACCATGTGAAGGTTTTACATGCCAATAAGGGACAAAATACCAGAATCAATTCCATAAATTCGTTTAAAAATGATGAAGTAAGAATTTTGGTAGCTACAGATGTTGCCGCGAGAGGTATAGACGTAAGTGCTGTTTCACATGTTATTAATTTTGAGGTACCGGTAGTATATGAAGATTACGTACACCGTATAGGAAGAACCGGACGAGCTTTTAACCAGGGAAAAGCAATAACTTTCTGTAATCCGGCAGAGGAATATTACATCCGCAAGATAGAGAAACTCATTCGTCAGCAAATTCCGGTAAAAGACATTCCGTCTAAGGTTTTCATAGAAGATACACCTTATGAAGAACGTCAGGCCATAGCCAGAGAAATAGATAATCAGAAGAGAAAAGACAATCCGGATTTCAAAGGAGCCTTCCACGAGAAAAAAACAGTTAATCAAAAAGCAAAATTTAAGGCACAGAGAGCAAAAGCAACAGGAAAGACCTTTTCTAAAGGTAATTTTGGAAAGAAGAAAAAAAGATGAGCCTATCCAGCATAAAGATAACCCCACTAACTATAGTTACCGCCATATGCATATTTTATGCAGGTATTTTTATAATGGAAGATAAAGAGTCGGCCATTGCATCTGACCATTATATGCGGGCATTATATACTTTAATTTTGGCGATTGTTCTTTTTATAACAGACATTGTTTTTAGAAGAATAGTTCCAAATACAAAATGGATTTGGTTAATTCAGGTTTCTTTTATAGTCTTGATAGCCATGATGATTTTAATTTTTAAAAAGATATGAGAACAGCAGAAATTAAACTAACAGTAGAATTAGACGATAAAAATATTCCGGAAAATATAACATGGGAATCTACAGACGGAGAAAACCAGGACGCTTTAGCCGTAAAGTCTATGATGCTGGGACTTTGGGACCCAGGATATAAAAACACACTGAGAATTGATTTATGGACAAAAGATATGCCTTATGATGAAATGAAGGTGTTCTTTTGCCAGAATTTACTGCAAATGGGAGATTCTTTCCTGAGGGCTTCAGGTGGTGACCCAATGGCTGAAAAGCTTATAGCTGATTTGAAAGACTATTGTGAACACTTCTCCGAAAAGATGGATATAATGAATAAATAAAAAAGAGGGCATAGTCCTCTTTTTTTATAGATTTATACGAAAATAAAATAAGGAATAATTTATATGGATCATCTAGCCGTTCGTCGCAGGTTACTTTTAGGCATATCCGTTTCTTTGATACTGGTAGCCTTCGTTCAGGTTTTTGCTTACTTAAGTTTAAAAGGTGTAGAGAAAGACTACGACTGGGTGTTACATACAGAAAAGGTAATTAATGAGAATAATAAGCTGATTGCTTTAATTTCAGAAGCAGAGGCAAACCATAGAGGTTACCTTTTACGGGGCTACGATATTTTTTATCAGGAATATCAGCAATCAATTAATGGTATAGACGATACAGGTGCTAATCTGAAAGAATTGGTCAACGATAATCAGTTATCTAATCAAAGGGTAGATAAACTTCAACAATTGATATCTCATAAGATAAAAGTTATGGAAGATTTATTGGATTTAAAACGTAATCAATACCGGGGAGATAAAACTGAACAAGAGCTTGCAGAAGAAGGTGTGAGCTTTATGAAGAATATAAAAACTGAATCGGAAAGACTAAATAAGTATGAGCATGATTTGTTGATACAAAGAAAGGAAAATACAAATAAAGCATTAACAAGATCTGTAACGGTAATTGTTATTGGAACTTTTATAGTTTTCCTGATTGTTTTTATCTTGTTTAATACTATAAGTTCGGCGTTTGAAGATCAAAGAAAAGCAAGAAAAGAAATTGCTGAAAAAAATGATTCCTTAGCCGATTTAAATAAGAAAAATGAAAATAAGAACTGGTTGTTAACCGGAATAAGCTTACTCAATAATAAACTTCAGGGCGATTTATCTGTTTTAGAAGTATCTCAAAATATAGTTTCTTCTATTGCGGAATATGCAGGTGGAAAAGTTGGAGCCATTTATATTGTAGATCAGGAAAACCGTTCTCAATTAAAACTGGTATCGGGTTATGCATTGAAGCTTGATGATAACGCAAAAACTATTTTTGACCTGTCAGATGGATGGGTAGGACAGGTTGCCAGAGACGGTAGAGAAATGGTTATAAAGGGAAGTTTAGCAGATCATCTGGGGATTACCTCTGGCTTGGTAAAAGAAAGTCCATTGCACTGTATTTTAGTCCCATTTTCATATAATGGCAAGTTAAAAGGAGTATTGGAGATAGGCTTTTTGGACGAAATATCAGACGCTGTCAAAGATTTTATTTTAAATTCTTCCCAACTTCTGGGTGTTGCAGTAAATACAGCAGAGTCCAGAGAAACTTTAAAAACACTATTCGAACAGACACAGCAGCAGGCAGAAGAGTTAGAAAGCCAGCAGGAAGAACTAAGAGTAAGTAACGAAGAATTACTATCTAAAACCGAATTGTTACAAGCTTCAGAGGAAGAGTTAAGGGTTCAGCAGGAAGAATTAAGACAAATTAATATCGAACTGGAAGAAAAGGCAAGAGTATTAGAAAATAATAATCTGCAGCTGGAAAATGCCAAGAATACTTTGGCTATAAAAATGCAGGAACTAGAACAGGCAAGTAAGTATAAGTCAGAATTTCTGGCAAATATGAGTCATGAATTACGTACTCCATTAAATAGTATACTTATTCTGGCCAAGATATTAAAAGAAAATAAAGGAGGTCGTTTATCAGACGACGAGACTAAATACGCTAATGTAATCCACAGGGCAGGAGCAGATTTATTGTCTTTAATTAATGATATTCTGGATCTGTCGAAAATAGAATCGGGATTTATAGAACTTAATCCCGAGAATTTAGATGTTAGAGATTTAGAAGAAGATTTAAGACAACTGTTTGATGAAGTTGCCAAGAATAAAGGCGTAAATTATGTTATAACAAAAGATAGTAGTCTGCCAGACATTATTTATGTAGATAGGATGAGAATAGAGCAGGTTCTGAAGAACTTGTTATCCAATGCCTTCAAATTTACCTCTAAAGAAGGCACTGTAGAACTATTTATGCAAGAAAAGGATGACCATCTCCACTTTTCGGTAAGAGATACAGGAATTGGTATAGCAGCCGAAAAGCAAAAAATAATTTTTGAAGCATTCCAGCAGGCAGACGGCTCTACAAACAGGGAATACGGTGGAACTGGTTTAGGATTATCTATTAGCAGGGAATTATCCAGGTTAATGAATGGCCAGATTATTTTAAAAAGTGAGATAGGAAAGGGAAGCGAATTTACTTTAAGTATACCAATTAACGGTCGGGCCGTTTCATCAGATAAATCTGATAAAGAAACAGAATTGCTGAAGGTTAAGGAAGAATTGCCGGTTGTTTCCATTGCATCTTTTCAAAAAGAAGAAAACGCAACAAATCATCCTCAAAGAAACAAACCATTGTTAATGATCGTAGAAGATGATGTGGTTTTCAACGATTTATTAAAAGATTATGCTACCAGGGGTGGGTTCGAAACCATTCAGCATTATAGCGGAGAAGATGCAGAACAGGAAATAGAAAATCTGCTGCCCGATGCTGTTTTATTAGATATAATGTTGCCTGGTATAGATGGTTGGCAGGTATTGCGTAACATAAAAGCTAATCCTAAAATAGCTTACATTCCAGTACATATGATGTCTGCTGGAGACTTTTCAGATAAAAAAGCCATCAAAGAAGGTGCAATATCTTTTTTGAAAAAACCTTTAGAATACCAAGATCTCGATGCACTTTTCAAAAAACATGTTACTAAAAATAATATTTCGGTATTTAAGAAAGTCCTTTTAGTAGAAGATCAGCAAGATCAGAGTGACGCTTTAAAGTTATTGTTTAAAGATAGAAACATAGATATTGTTCAGGCGCTGACAGGTAAAGAAGCTTTAGAAACTTTAGAAAGTCAGTCTTTTGATTGTGTAATTCTGGATTTGAATCTTCCTGATATCAATGGAATGGATCTTTTGGAGCAAATTAAGAAAAAAGATGCAAAAGTTCCGGTAATCATTAATACCGCGATGGAATTGGAACAGGATAAGTTAAAGCAGTTACTAAAATATTCTGATGCCACAGTGCTAAAATCACCTAAGTCTGGCGATAGATTAATAGACGAAGTGAATCTTTTCTTACATAAAGTAAAGGAAACAGAACCGTCTAAGCGATTAAAATCTATAGAAGATACCGAAAGTCTCGAGTCTGCTCTTAAAAATAAAGTAGTCCTGTTGGTAGACGACGATATGAGAAATATTTTTTCAATAAGTGCTGTCCTCGATCAATATGGATTAAAAGTTGAGATTGCAAATGACGGAGTAGAAGCTCTTGAAAAATTAAATGAACTAAAAGTAGTTGATATCGTGTTGATGGATATTATGATGCCAAGAATGGATGGTTATGAAACAATGAAGAGTATCAGGCAGAATAATGTATGGAAAAAGTTGCCAATTATAGCTTTAACAGCAAAAGCTATGAAAGACGATAAAGAGAGGTGTATAGCAGCGGGAGCAAATGACTATATAACGAAACCGATAGATAATGATCAACTTGTATCGCTCATGAAGATTTGGGTATCTTAACTATTACTGCCTGTGATTAAATTGAAACATTTAACATTTGAAGAATTAGATGAAATCATCTTAATGATTAAGATGCGTTTCGATTTCGATTTTTCCCTCTATAGCAAGGCTTCACTGAAAAGAAGAGTAGAACGTATTCTTAATTTAAAAAAGTGGAGTGTTTTTGATTTGAAAAGCCAGATTGTTAACAACAATTCGTTTATTCAGTATCTCATAACGGAAATTACAGTAAACGTTACTGAAATGTTCAGAGATACTAATTTGTTTAAAAGTGTAATCGAAAATGTCATTCCATATTTATCTTCTTTTCAACAAATAAAAGTATGGCATCCGGGCGTGTCAAGTGGAGAAGAGCTATATTCTTTTGCTATACTTTTCAAAGAATCCGGCTTGTATGACAGGTCGTTCTTTTACGGAACTGATGTTAACCAACAGGTATTAGACGAAGCAAAAAAAGGTATATACTCCTTGAAAAAGATGAAATCCTATTCAGAGAATTTTTACAAAGTGAACATGAAAGGGCCTTTTTCAAAATACTATACGGTTATGTATGATAATGCGATTATAACCGAAGAGCTTAAAAAAAGATCACTTTTTTCTGTTCATAATTTAGTTTCTGATGGTGTGTTTAATGAGTTCCAGCTGGTTTCCTGTAGAAATGTGTTAATTTATTTTCAGCAAGAGCTTCAGGACAGGGTGTTAAACTTGCTGATAGACAGTTTGTGTCCATTGGGGTTTTTAATCCTGGGATCTAAAGAGTCCATCAGATCATCGGCAATCAGATCAAGATTAAGAATAGTGGATATACATGAAAATGTTTATCAAAAGATATGAAATAAATAAATATTCCTGGATAGTTTAGTGGGTATACCAAACAGGACATCTGACGCTAAAGAATAAACAGATGAAAGACATACAATTGATAATTATAGGCGGATCGGCAGGGGCATTTTTGCCCATTTTGGACATTGTTAAAAGTTTACCCAAAGGCTTTAAATTTCCCGTGCTAATTATATTGCACAGGAAATACAGTACACAATACGATTTAGATAAGCTATTGAGTGAGCAGTGGGATGTGAAAATAAAAGAGATTACCGATAAGGAAACGATTGAACCGGGAATAGCTTATTTAAGCCCGCCCGATTATCATGTGTTGATTGAAAAGGAAAGAATATTTGCTTTGGATAAATCCGAAACGTTATGGTATTCCAGACCTAGTATAGACATTACATTCGAAAGTGCGGTAGATGTTTATGGAGGAAAAATATTGGCTATTTTACTTTCAGGAGCTAACAGAGACGGAGCTGATGGACTGCTTGCCATTAAAGAAGCAGGAGGAATAACAATTTTACAGGATTTGGAAGAAGCCAAGTTTCAGGCAATGCCGGGTGCCGCACTGGAACAACAGGCACAGACCTACATTTTAAATATAGAACAAATAAAAGAATACCTTTTTACATTAAATAGTAATGGATAGGATGAATGTACTGATAGTAGACGATAAAGAAGAAAATATTATTGCGCTGGAAGCACTTATACAAAGGGATGATATCAAAATTATTTCAACAACATCGCCTAACGAAGCTCTTAAATTAGCCTGGGATAACAACATTTGTTTAGCACTTATTGATGTGCAGATGCCTAATATTGATGGTTTTACATTAGCAGAGATGTTAAAGTCCCATCCCAGAACCCGGGATATTCTTATACTTTTTGTCACAGCTATTTCTAAAGAATCCAAATACGCTGTAAAAGGGCTTTCCACAGGGGCAATGGATTACCTGTATAAGCCATTAGATCCAATTATTACGATAGCTAAGGTAGACTCTTTTATCAGACTGGCAAAAGCCCAGCTGGAAATTAAAAGTAAGAATGCTGCATTAGAGCGCTATGCTGTTATGATAGCCAATTCGGCTGACATCATTTGTGTTATAGATGAGAACAATAAACTGATAGAAGAAATAAACCCAGCAGTAGAAAAGATTCTTGGTTTTAAGAAAGAAGAACTGTTGGAAAGGCCTGTATATGCATTAGTCCCTAAAGACAAACTTGAAGATTTTAGAGAAGAACTCATAAAAATAGATCAGGAGAGGGAAAGGACATTTGAGTTTCAACTATTAAATAAGGAAGGAGATTTCGTATGGACCGAATGCAGAGTTACCGCCAGTAAGAAAAAATACTTCTTCAGTATCAGTAATCATACTTTACAAAAGCAATATGAAGAGCAATTAATCCATTCAAAAGAAGATGCTATACAGGCCCGAAATGTAAAAGAAACGTTTTTGGCCAATATGAGTCACGAACTGAGAACACCGTTAAATGGCATTATAGGTATTGCAAATTTATTGAAACAGACTAATCTCGAAGACTCTCAGGCGCAAATGGTTAAGTTGCTGGAAGATTCTTCCCAGTCTTTGTTAGGTGTGGTAAATGATATTCTGGATTTATCTAAGATAGATGCAGGGAAATTTATTCTGGTAAAGAAAGAGGTTAATATCTATCATGTGCTGAAATCTTCCATCGAATTAATGAAGGCTAAAGCAACTGAGAAATTATTAGATCTGAATCTGGAGATTGATCCGAGGCTACCCAAATATATCGAGACAGACCCCTTGAGGCTCAATCAGATTTTAATGAATTTGATGAGCAATGCGATTAAATTTACCGAAAAGGGATATGTGAGTTTATGTGCTAATCAAACATCGTCTGAAGGTGATGATATAACTGTTAAGTTTGAAATTAAAGATACCGGAATTGGTATTCAGCCAGAACGACAGGAAAAAATATTTGAATCGTATGAACAGGCAGAAGACGATACGTCGTTGAAATATGGAGGAACAGGCCTTGGTTTGGGAATAGTCAAAAAATTGGTTGAATTACAAAACGGAGAAATTGGATTTAGCAGCGAATTTGGAAAGGGCTCTGTTTTCTGGTTCGAGTTGACATTTAAGGCAATAGAGAATTATATATCACCCAAAGCAAATCAGGAAGAATTAACTCCATTCATGGGTGTGAGAGCGCTTGTAGCAGAAGATAACCAAATTAATCAGTTTATTGTGGCAAAATTTCTTAAAAATTGGAATATAGAGGTAGATCTTGTACAGGACGGAGTAGAGGCAATAGAAAAATTAAAGCAAAATAGTTATGATTTTATTCTGATGGATACCTATATGCCGAAGCTTGGAGGGTATGATACGACCAGGTACATCAGAAAAGAATTTGCAGAAGATAAGAAAGATATTGCCATTATTTCTATGTCGGCGGCGGTTCTGGAAGACGAAAAAAATGCAGCTCTGGAAGCGGGTATGAACTACGTATTAACAAAACCATTTATTCCGCAAGATCTTCACCGACTTATACATACGATAGTTCTTAATCATAATAAGCAAAATGTGAATGCGTAATAATATCGATGAATTTGAAAGCTTTAATTTAATTCGATAATTATTTAAATGATTTTAATCGGTAACGGAAACCTGTTTATACTTTCAATTTTTAACTCTAAACTTTCGACCTCATATAAACATGCGCTCTGATTTTTCTTTTTTTACAAAGTTTTCGCAATCAGTATCAGATATCCCGCTACCCGAGAAATTCAATTATCCCTTTTATTATGAACCCCATCCGTTATGTATTATTGCTGCTGAAGAATTACAGC
The DNA here is from genome assembly GCF_040392825.1 of Pseudopedobacter sp. Classification (NCBI taxonomy): domain Bacteria; kingdom Pseudomonadati; phylum Bacteroidota; class Sphingobacteriia; order Sphingobacteriales; family Sphingobacteriaceae; genus Pseudopedobacter; species Pseudopedobacter sp. The sequence goes on along the minus strand of NZ_JBEBVH010000081.1, from coordinate 5,897 downwards.
AACATTTGGAGAATCAGAAAGACTGGATACACAATTTTGGATTGGATCCAAATCAGGAAGGGTTAATTATTGGGAAAATGTTTGGTGTTCTGGTAGTTAAAGATACTCAGGGAAATTTAGGGTATATCTCTGCCTTTTCCGGTAAATTAGCAGGAGCAAATCATCATCCTAAATTCGTTCCACCAGTATTTGATTTGTTAGAGGAAGGCAGCTTTTTTATAGAAGGCGAAAAAGAACTCAACGAAATAAACAGAAGGCTGGAACAGTTAGAAGGAAACAGATTCTATAAAGATTTAATAGAATCGACAACAAACAAGATTGCTGAAATCCTGATAGCAACAGATACTGAGAAGCAAAAATTGAAAGAAGGTAAAAAGCAGCGAAAACATCAAAGAGAGTCCGCCCAGGCAACTTTAAATCAATCTGAATATAACAATTTATGCGAACGGTTAAAAGAAGAGAGTCTGAAACAGCAATATTTTGCTAAACTTAAACTAGATGCTTTAAAAATACAAAAAGAGGAAGTCGAAAAAGATCTGGTTGCTTATGAAAGCGAAATAAACCAATTAAAGGAACTTAGAAAAGAAAAGTCTGCTGCTTTACAGCAACGTATATTCGAACAATATACCTTTTTGAATATTGATAAAAAGCAAAAAAGCTTGTCTCATATATTTAATGAGGATTTGGGAATATTTCCTCCGGCCGGTGCGGGCGAATGCGCAGCACCAAAGCTTTTGCAATATGCATTTCTAAACGATTTGAAACCTATTGCCATGGCAGAGTTTTGGTGGGGACAGTCGCCTGTTTCGGAAATAAGAAGACATAAGAATTTTTATCCGGCTTGCAGAGGGAAATGTGAGCCTATTCTTAACCATATGCTGGTTGGTATGAAGGTAGATGAGAATCCGATGTTACAAAATCCGGCAGAAGGTAAACAAGTTGAGATAGTTTATGATGACGAATATCTTTGCGTGATCAATAAACCAGCGGAATTCCTTTCTGTTCCCGGAATTAACATTACTGATTCTGTTTACGAACGTATGCGGGCAAAATTTCCCGAGGCTACCGGACCTTTAATCGTTCATAGACTGGATATGTCTACTTCTGGAATAATGCTGATTGCGAAGTCTAAGGATATTTACACCCAATTGCAAAGCCAGTTTATAAAACGTACAGTTCAAAAGCGCTATGTAGCTCTTTTAGACGGTTTAATCGAAGTCAGCGAAGGGATTATTGATTTACCGTTGCGTGTAGATTTGGAAGACAGACCACGACAAATGGTGTGCTATGAATACGGTAAACCCGCTAAAACCAAATGGAGAGTTTTGGAAAATCGGAATGGGCAAACCCGTGTTCATTTCTGGCCAATAACAGGAAGAACTCATCAGTTGAGGGTTCATTCAGCACATAAATTAGGTTTGAATTGCCCAATTGCAGGAGACGATATCTATGGTGTAAAAGCAAATCGTTTGCACTTACATGCAGAGTGGATACAGTTTTACCATCCTGTTTTGCAAAAGACTATGAGTATTAACGTAGAAGCAGATTTTTAGTAGAGTCTTACCTCTCCCAAATCTCCTGTTTTACCTCATTTCTAATCCTAATCAGGTTTGATTGGAGCAGCTATAGGCCTGGTGTTTGTATTGCCTTTTGGTTTGTTGTTATTAGTAGGAGTGTTTACAGGACCTTGTTGCTGCTGTCTTCTTTTGGCAAAAATATTTCTGATGAACTCAGCAAAAGTATCGTATTCCTGTGTGAATACAAGACCAAATCCGTTTACATAAATATCTCTGTTAAGGTTGAAGAAATCTCTATTGGTAGGTCTCTGAAAAACTTTAGCAACAAAAGTACCATCTCTGTTGATGTTATAAGTCATCTCTAAATCGCGGGTGAGATCTGTAAAACTGGAGTTTAATATGTTGTTGTCCAGCATATTGTCGACATTGTACTTGTTGTTTACAAAGTTCCCGCTGATTTTTAAGCGATTATCAAAGAAGCTATAGCTTCCTCCGATTTCGCTCTGAGACCTTACGTTAATATCTAAATTCTTGATATTTAAAGATTGGGAGATGATATTATTTAGTTTACTAAAAGCCAGTTCTAAACCAGAACCTAAAAGATCACTATTGGTAAAGCCAATTCCAGCGCCGGAGCTGCCATTGAAATTATTCCTTACAACAAGGTTAATAACTTGTTGTGATTCGTTGTCTTCGTTATCTAAATAACCCTGTAATTCTGTTTTAATACCCGTGTTGTTAGGAAATTCCAATCCGAAATTAATGTCCGGATTTAGTAGCGATCCATTTAAAATCATTTCAGCTTCAGCCAGAACCCGTTCATTTCTCCGGTCGTCAGATAATGTTCTGCCGGCTGCCTGATATAAGGGTAAGAGATTGGCCCGGGTTGAATAAGCAGCACTCAGGTTAATAGTTGCTTCGCTCGGGTTTCCTGTCCAGCGAATGGTTCCTCCCTTTTTAATTTCAAAGGTTTTGTTAATCACGTTATTAGATGTAAAGTCAAATTTACCATCATCAATAATATAATCACCAAACATTTCAAAATCCCCTAAAGAGGTAATCCGTAAACGTAAGAGTCCATCTCCGCGTCCGTAAATATTCCCGACATCGGTAATCAGGTTGGCTACAGAGCTGTGTCCAACTGTAAGTTCGAACTCCATAGTTAATCCTTTAAAGAAGTTTTCTCTAACAGGAGTAAAGACAGAAGTGTCTTTTGCTACATAAGTTATAAAATCATTTTCACCAATGGTAGCTGCGGCATTGAACGGAATAGTAAATACGGTACCTTCTTCGGTTCTGGCTTTAATATTTATGTCCATTGCGTCTGTTGGGCCTTCGAAAGTAAAGGTTCCTGTTGCGAAAGCACTCCCGTAATATAAAGGATTGTCTTTTGCTGTAGTATTTAAAGCTAAAAAGTTAGTAGCTTTTATAGTCGCTTGAATATTCGGATTAGAGGCATCGGTTAAGTCTACAGTTCCGTTTGCTATTGCAGTATTGTTGTATTTATCAGACAGAATAAGATTGTCCAGATTGATAATGCTGTTATTAAAAGTGACGTCATCATTTATAATGTAAGGCGTTTTTAGGTAATTTACAGTAAAGCCAGCATTTATTAGATTTACATTTCCGTTAATCTGAGGTTTACTGAACGGACCTGTTACTTTTAGCGTAGAAGATATCTGACCTTTTAGATCAGAAACCAGTTCATTCACAAATGGTTCAAATATAATTATCTCGGTGCCATTGAGATTTACATCCAGATTAAGGTTTTCCGCATCTTTTTTAAAATCAACAATACCGGCTATATCTGCAGTTCGCTTTTTATTCTTTTCTATAGTAGACTTTATCTGAATATTATTCTGTTGATTATCGAATTGAGCGTTTACCAGCATTTTCCCAATATCCGTTTCGTTATATTTTAAAGAATCTATACTTAAATCGGCATTAATATCGGGTTCGCCTAAAATCGCTGATAAATTGGCAGAGCCGTTCATAATACCAGAAAGTTCTACACCTAATCCTTTTGTGAGCTGGCTTAAAGAAGACAAGCGGAAATTCTCTGTTACAATTTCCAGTAAATCGTCTTTTGAAGAAGAGATAGCGCCATTTATGGCTAAAATCTGCTGTTTATTCGAAAGTTCGAAGTTTTCGATGATTGTTCTTTTTTCTTCAAATTTGAATTTTACCTTATCCTGAATTTTCCAGACATCATTTTCGATAATCAGATCTGAAGGCAATAAGCTTAATTTAGCGAGGGTGTCGCTACCAAACTCTACCAAACCGTATAAGTCGAGCTGGTTAACAGCATCTTTATCGGATAATTTAATGTTGAATGTTAAGCTATCGCTCTTTAATGTGTTTTGAAGAACAATATTCTTTACAAACATGTTGTTGTTTTCCAGCTCAATCTTATCTAAAGTAACCGTAGTCTCAAAAGACTTATCGGTAGTAATCTGGTCGATAATTACATTGCTGAAAATGATATTATTATACGAAACTGTTTTAGCAAAAGCGTTGAGGCTGACAAAGTTTTTTTCGGAATCGAACTTTCCGTTAAAAACACCCCGATCCGGAATTTTAAGTTCGGGAAAGAAAATACTTGACAGATGGTTGAAATTTTTCAGATCTACAGTAAAATCAAAGTTCTGATTTTTAGGAATTACAGTCTTGAATTGGGCCTTTGGAATATATTTCTTAATTACTGTTTTAAAAGCGGATGGTAGAGTGGCTAAATCGTACTGTCCTCTAATACTGGCATCTCCAATATCCGACGTTAAAGCCAAAAGTCTTTCTTTTCCAATTCCTTCGGCTGTTAAATCTACAGTATTGATAACGAAAGAGGTGTCTTTTGTAGTTGTTTTAATATTATTTAGTGCAAGCTTACCCTGTATATTATCTAAATTGTAACCAGAAAAGTTTGTCTTAAAATCAGTATCTATTTGTATAGTGTCTTTACTAAGGTTTAATTTATGCAAATTGGCAGATCTGATATTCGCATCAAAATTAAACACCGGCAATTCAGTATTGAAATTTGCTATTCCGTTAAAGTTCAGCTTTATATTCTTGTCATTAACCGTAATAATTCCATTGAAGAGAAGTTTGTCCAGGCCTCCTTTAATATCAATATTGCTATATCTGTAACCATTAAAGTCAAAGTATTTTATTTTGGCATCAAACTCTTCAGAAAGCGTATTGGTGTCAAAATTTTTTCCTTTAATATTAGCGGTAAAACTTGTTCGCTTTATACTCTCTTCGTTTAAAAGTTCTCCAATGTTAAAATCTAAACCCTCTACTTTTCCAGTGTAAACAGCTTCGCCATTGGGAGTAAACTTCATGTTTACATCAGATTTAACCAAACCTAATTTAGTTTTAAACTCGCCATAAGCAATAAAATCATTATGGAAGCCAACGTACTTTCCTTTAAAGTTGATATGTCCAAACTTGTCGAATACTTCAGGGAATTTGTTGATATCGTTAAAGGTTAATTTACCTAAAACGAATTCCATATCCTTTTTATCTGTAGCAATCTGGTCAAAGCGTAAATCCATAAAAGTATTCTTCCAATCAGGAAGACCCTTAATATCGAAATCACCTTTAATGTAAGTGCTTTTACCAGCTTTGATAGTGAGCGATTTGGCTTTCAGATTATTAACCAGACCTTTTACCAAACCATCTGCTTCGATAGAGAAGTTCATACCTTTAATGTCAGGAGCAAAAAAAGCAATATCCTCAGACCATATTTTAGTATTTTTGAAATGGCCTTCTACCCGAATTTTTTTAGTGAAATTTTTAAAATCTCTAAAACTATCGAATTTCATACTATAGAAATCCCGTAAAGTTGTATTTGGAGTTTCTAATAGCAGATTATTTAAAGTAATATGGTTATTGTCTACAACAGTAAGTGCAGTTAAATTCTTTAAATAAAAACCACTCTTTTCTTTAAACGTTAGGTTATTGATTTGCGCCTTTAAAAGATGGGTTTTAGTATCTAAACCCGAAATCTCGGTACTGAAATTTTTCAGGTGTACATTATCATAATTTACTCCACTAGGATAGACATCGGTAGAATAATAATTGATGTATTTTAAATCAAGATTTTCGAGTTTGATCTTATCAAAATTAATATCGAAAGGTTTTCCTCCTTTTTTTAATGTATCAACAGATCCTGAACTAAAATAATTGATAATAAAGCTAAGGTTGGTGGTAGAATCTTTGTACTCTTTGAAGAATAATTTTCCGTCTTTCAGCGATATAAAGTCGATGTCAATCTTTCGTTCAGAAATAGGAGCGAAGTATCTGATATCAACGCTTAACAAAGGAGCCTGTAACAAAGTATCTTTCTCCAGGTCTTCTATTAAAAAACCTTCCAGCACTAAAGAT
>NZ_JBEBVH010000080.1:0-15276 GCF_040392825.1 Pseudopedobacter sp. | reverse complement strand
TAGAATACCTTTCCATTTTCATTCAGGACAGTGAAATATCAACACATTGTGCTGTATTGTAATTAAATTTACGCAGGGTCTTCTTGCAGAAATCCACTTGGACAGTAAAGTTAAGAGTCCTCCCTCATCCGCCCTTTAGGCACCTTCTCCCTGAGGGAGAAGGAGAAATTCAATGCTTCTGCTATGAAACATCTTTTCTTAAATTTTGCACTTCCTCCGGGGTAAGGGAATGTCTCTACCCGGCATTCTCTCAATATATAAAATAAAAAAGCCATTCATTTTCAGAATGGCCTACTGTTTATTGTTTTGTTTCAATGCTTTTCTATTTTCTATAATAAGTGAGTGCTTCTGGCAAATACTTCTTAATATTAGAAATACGTGTGGCATCACTAGGATGGGTACTTAAAAACTCCGGTGTAGATCCGGCTTTACCAGACGACATTCTTTCCCAGAAATAAATAGATTGAGCAGGATCATAACCCGCCATTGCCATAAAGGTTAATCCCAATCGGTCTGCTTCTGATTCTTGCTTTCTCGAGTTAGGTAATAATACTCCTGTTTGTGCTCCTATACCAAATACCTGATCAAAAACAGCTTTTCCAGATTCTGTTTTGGTTACAGCTGCACCTGCCAAACTACCAATACCGGCAGCAATCATTTGTTGCGAATAACGTTCTGCAGAGTGTCTTGCAACAGCATGCGCAATCTCATGTCCCATTACTGTAGCCAAACCTGCGTCATTTAAGGTTACCGGTAAGATACCAGTGTAAACAGCCACTTTTCCTCCGGGCATACACCAGGCATTTACTTCATTGCTTTTTACAAGATTAAATTCCCACTGGAAATTGGAAACCTGATTAGCCATACCATTATCACTCATGTATTTTGTAACGGCATTGGCTATTTTACTCCCAATCTCCTTTACCTTCCTTGCTTCTGCAGTATTGGTTATAACTTTTCCAGAATTTTCTGTTAAAAATTCTTTGTAACTGGTTGCAGCCATGGTATTCATTTCCGAATCGCTCACCAAACTAGCTTGTCTTCTTCCTGTTAATGGTACTGTAGAACACGCTGCTACAATTAAAATTAAAGCCGAAAAGGCTACTCCTTTAATATTATTCTTTAACATAAGTTTATTCTTTCTTTTTGCCAAATAAGTTAACTTTTGATTCTTTTCCTTTAAGCAATCTTTCTATGTTTTTTTGATGTGTTACCAAAATGAGTACGCAAATACACATCCCGTAAATTATAATAGCCTTTACCGAAACATGAAAAACAAATATGAGACTGATAGGAAATGTAAAACCTGCCAATATGGAACTTAACGAAACGTAATTGGTAATAAGCAATACGGTAACAAATACAAGAACACACAGTAAAGCTGCTTGTGGATGTACAGCTAAAACCATTCCAAGTAATGTAGCAATTCCTTTTCCCCCTCTAAAACCGGCAAACACCGGAAACAGATGTCCCATTACTGCTACAATTCCCAATGCTAATTGATAATTAACATATTGTATTGAGTGCTCGGGGCCTGTTATAGATAGCCCTATAAAATACGCTAAATTGGTGGCGGTCCAGCCTTTAAGGATGTCTATCAGCATTACAGGTATTCCGGCTTTCTTTCCTAAAACCCTAAATGTATTTGTAGCTCCTGCATTTCCACTACCATATTCTCTTACATCTACTCCATAAAATGCCTGTCCTATCCAAACGGCAGAAGGTATGGAACCAAAAATATAAGCCAATACAATAGCTCCTATTGAATATATAGATATCATTCTATGCTATAATAATATATGCGATGGTTATTTTTCTGATTGCTTTAATTAACAACCGCCTTTAAACTTAGGTCTAATCCTTTAACAGAATGCGTTAAAGCGCCCATAGAAATGTAATCCACACCACATTTCGCGTACTCTAATGCATTATCTATAGTGATATTGCCTGATGCTTCTGTGGGAATAGTTTTATCGACAGCTTTGACGGCCTTCCTTAAATCCTCAAAACTAAAATTATCCAACAGAATTCTATCGACACCACCAATTGACAGCACACGCTGTAATTCTACCAGGTTCCTAACTTCAACCTCTATTTGTAAGTTTTTGTTTTTATCTCGTAAATATGCTTGTGCTGCTTTAACAGCATTTTCTATTCCACCAGCATAGTCTATATGATTGTCTTTTATAAGAATCATATCAAAAAGACCGAAACGATGGTTTACACCTCCGCCTATTTTTACAGCCAGTTTTTCAAGATATCTTAAATTTGGAGTTGTTTTTCTGGTATCAAGAACCTGAGTCCCGGTACCTGCCAATTGCTTTACTATTTTACTGGTAGTGGTAGCTATTCCGCTCATTCGCTGCATCAGATTCAGCATTAATCTTTCGGCTACTAAGATAGACTGCACTTTTCCGGAAACATAGAGAATAATATCACCTACTCTTACGGTTGTACCATCTTCAATTAAGACTTCTACTTTTAATTCCGGGTCTACCTCCCGGCAAACTTCTACTGCAACTTTTACCCCTGCAATTACACCGTCTTCCTTTACCAGTAATTTGGCTTTTCCTTTTTCTTCTGCAGGTATAGTTGATAGCGAGGTATGATCTCCGTCTCCTAAATCCTCAATTAAAGCCGATTTTATAATTTGATGAACAATTTTCTTATCCAAAACGTTGATTTTTTGTGGCAAAAATATAATTTTTTTGATGGCTATTATTCTTTGTTCTCTTCTATTCTGATTTGTGCAATTAAAAACTTGCCCGAACTTGCCTTTAATTCATAACTCACCCTAAAAACATTTTTGCTGGTACTCAACAGAATAACGCCAAATTTATAATTAGCATTAGAATTTACTTTATGTACAATCTTGTAAGATTTAGCAGGATTTTTCTGAAAAAAATCTTTTAATATAATTCCAGCTTGTACATTGGAATATATTTCCTCCTGATTTAGAATAATTAGTTCAACGGTAGACGCAAAATAATTTGATAAAGATTTAACATCTCCATTTTTCATATATACTGCTATATCTTCAATAACATCTGCTTTTGTCACTTGCACAGCGCCTACCAAAAACACTATTAATAAAAATTTCTTCATAATCATTCAATACAACTTAGCAAAGCCAACGTTCAAAAGTCTGCTACGGGTTCTCTAATTTACGAACAAAACAATTTTAAAAAAGCTTAATGTTAAAATATATATATTTGCTATGTGAAAAATAAAAAAGTTGCTCTTATAATTTTAGATGGCTGGGGATATGGTCGAAATGATTCTTCTAATGCCATTTTAGCAGCAAAAACGCCTTTTTTTGATGCTTGCATTGCTAAATATCCAAACAGTAAATTAATTGCTTCGGGCACTGCCGTTGGTTTGCCCGAAGGACAGATGGGAAATTCCGAAGTCGGACATATGAATCTGGGTGCCGGAAGAATTGTTTACCAGGAATTGGGACGCATTAACAAAGCTGTTGAAGACAATGAATTTGTAACCAATACAGCTCTTAAAAATGCTTTCGAATACGCCAAAGACAGCAACAAGAAAGTTCATTTTATAGGACTGGTTTCTGACGGAGGTGTTCACTCCCATATTAACCATCTTAAAGGTTTGTGCGATGCTGCTAAAAGCTTTGGTTTACATGATGTTTTTATTCACGCATTTTTAGACGGCAGAGATACGGATCCAAACTCCGGATTAGGTTTCATTACCGAACTGAATGACTATTTACAACATTCTACAGGAAAATTGGCTTCTGCTATTGGAAGATATTATGCTATGGACCGCGATAACCGTTGGGAACGCGTAAAATTAGCCTATGATGTAATGGTAAATGCCGAGGGCAAAAAAGTACAGTCTATTACAGAAGGTATTCAACAATCATACGCCGAAGGTATTACAGACGAGTTTGTTAAACCTATGGTAGTTTGTGATGAAAATGGTAACGCACTTACCAGAATTGAAAACGGTGATGTGGTTATCTGTTTCAATTTTAGAACAGACCGGGGCCGGGAGATTTCTCTGGCATTGACTCAGAAAGAGTTTCCTGAACAGGGAATGAAGCCTTTGGATATTCATTATGTTACCATGACAACTTATGATGAAACTTTCAGAAATGTACATGTTGCATTTGTGAAAGACGATTTAAAAATGACACTTGGTGAGGTATTGGAAAATGCAGGCAAAAACCAGATCAGGATTGCTGAGACGGAAAAATATCCACACGTAACCTTTTTCTTTTCCGGAGGTCGTGAAAAAGAATTCAATAACGAAAAAAGATTATTGGTTCCTTCACCAAAAGTAGCGACTTACGATTTGCAACCAGAAATGAGCGCAAATGGCATTAAGGAAGCGATCATTCCTGAACTGGAAAAAGGATGGCCGGATTTTGTTTGCTTAAATTTTGCAAACCCGGATATGGTTGGCCATACCGGCGTTTTTGAAGCCGTGGTAAAGGCTGTTGAAACAGTAGATTCTTGTGCAGAAGCAGTGGTAAAAACAGGTATCGCTAACGGATATTCTTTTATTATTATTGCAGATCATGGTAATGCAGATTACATGGTTAATGAAGATGGTTCTGCAAATACAGCACATACTACCAATTTAGTTCCTTGTATTTTAATAGACGAAGATTATAAATCTATTAAAGACGGTAAATTGGGAGATATTGCCCCAACTATTTTAAAGATAATGGGAATTGAAATTCCACAAGAAATGAGTGGCGACGTTTTGGTTTAAATGAAAATACTGAATTTATTTCTTGTTAGCTTATTATTAAGTTCCTGCGGGTCTGGTTCCAACAAACAAAATCCACAGGAACTTAATTATTATGATATTAAAGGTTTTTTCGAAAGAGAAATTAAAGAACTCGAAAAGGCTAATCCTACCGTTAACAAAACAACCGTTTATAATCAGGAAGAAGAGATCAGAACTTTAAAAATAGAGAAGTGGGAACAAGAGCTTGCGCTTTTTTCCGAATCTGATATCAACAAATCTTCATGGAAAGGAAGCTATAAAATAGACAGTCTACCCAACCAGCTTATTTACAGTGCAAAAGAGGAAGACTTAAGAACCCGGAAAATCGTTATTGATTTTAAAGACAACAAACCGTCAAAGTTCTCTATCCAAAATAAAAATTCAAATTATCTATATACAAGTATAGAAGATTTAACATTCTATCCAGATTCTTTATACATCATCCACAAAAAACAAAAAGTAGTACTTTTAGGGGGTAATGATTACAAGATTGTGGGAAAACTTAAAGACTGAAAAACCGCATAGTATATTCAGTTAAATAACTCTTTACTTCTTCCTTACATTTTAAACAAACAGGTTTACTATATTGTTCATATTGTTTTAATCACCAGGATGATGAATAATAGAGCGGAAAATATTTTAGATCATAAACACATCTCTCCTACTCCAATGCGCCAGCTGGTTTTAGAGATTTTGCTGAATAAAAAATCTGCTGTAAGCATTAATGAAATAGAGAAAACACTATACCCTGCAGATAGGATTACCATATATCGCACACTGAAAACATTTGAGCAAAAGGGACTTGTACACAAGATTGAAGATGGTAATAACTCTTTAAAATATGCACTTTGTCAGAACGATTGTAATGATGAAGAGCATCATGATATTCATGTACATTTTTCCTGCAGACAATGTAAAGAGACTTTCTGCTTGCCAAAAACACAAATACCTTCTATTTCCTTACCTCAGGAATATCAACCTGAAGAAATCAGCTTAACGGTTAAAGGAATTTGTAAAGATTGCCTGCCAACAATGCAATAGCATTGCATTCGTTTTTGTACTATGTTTGTCTCTATAATACTTACAAAGAGAACAAACATGAGCAATATAGATCAACATAATCATAACAATCATGACCACGACCATAATCATGGAGACAATCATCATCAATCAAATACTCCCGATTGGAAAACGCACCTTAACTTACTAATTGCTTTAGGTATTTTTTTAATAATGATGATTGCCCAATATGGCTTTCACGTGAATACCCATAACTACATTGGCCTGATTATATTTTTAGTGGCTTACTATCTTTCCGGAAAGGATGTATTGAGATTAGCCTGGAGAAAAGCTAAACGATTAGATTTCTTTAACGAATTTTCTTTAATGAGCATTGCTACCATTGGTGCTTTCGCTATTGGTGCCTACAGCGAAGGTGTTGCTGTAATGATCTTTTATTCTATTGGAGAATGGTTTCAGGAAAGTGCTGTTAATAAAGCAAAAAGAAATATCAAAGCATTATTAGATATAAGGCCAGATACGGTAGATGTTTTAAGAAATGGTGTTATTTCTGTAAATCCTTCGGAGGTTAATATCGGTGAAACCATTCAGGTTAAACCAGGTGAAAAAGTGGCCTTGGATGGCGTTTTACTGACCGATTATGCTACTTTTAATACGGCTGCTTTAACCGGAGAAAGCAAACCAGATCAAAAAAACGAAGGAGATCAGGTTCTTGCGGGAATGATTAACCAGAACAAACTGGCGGAGATAGAAGTAACGGCTCTCTTTAGAGATAGTAAACTGAGCAAGATATTGGAGATGGTACAGGATGCTACAGCCAGAAAATCAAAAACCCAGTTATTCATATCTAAATTTGCCAGAGTTTATACGCCTATAGTTTTTGCGTTGGCAGTGTTATTAGTCGTTATTCCATACTTTATTTATAGTGACTATATTTTTTCGGATTGGCTTTACAGGGGGCTGGTATTTTTAGTAATTAGTTGTCCTTGCGCTCTGGTTGTTTCTATCCCTTTGGGATACTTTGGGGGTATAAGTCTCGCTTCTAAAAATGGCATTCTATTCAAAGGTGGGAACTTTCTGGATGTGATGAGCACCATAAATACCATTGTAATGGATAAAACCGGTACGTTAACCAAAGGTGTTTTTCAGGTTCAGGATATTGAAACTTCTATTGGCAGGGAAGAGTTCATTACCACTGTTGCCGCTATAGAAAGCAAATCCAGTCATCCAATTGCCAATGCCATTACACAATATGCTGCTGGTAAGTTTGAGCATAATACGGTTGAACATATAGAAGAGATTCCTGGTCATGGACTAAAAGGTTTCGTAAATGGCAAAGAAGTATTAGCAGGAAATAGTAAGCTACTAAAAAAATTCGGTATCAGTTTCCCTTCCAAAATAGAAGAAATCGTTGAAAGTATAGTTATTGTGGCTATAAACCAGAATTATGCGGGTTATATTACTGTAGCCGATGAAATTAAAGAAGATGCTGCTGATACCATTTCGCAGCTTCAAAAAAATGGAATACTAACAATAATGTTAAGCGGAGACAAAGACAGCATAGTCCAAAAAACGGGGTCTTTACTTGGCTTGAATAAAGCTTATGGAGCTCTTCTTCCAGAAGATAAAGTTAGACATGTTAAGGAACTCAAAAATGAAAAAAGGAGAATTGCCTTTGTTGGAGATGGGGTAAATGATGCGCCAGTTATCGCATTGGCTGACGCAGGAATTGCCATGGGAGGTCTGGGTAGCGATGCTGCTATTGAAACTGCGGATGTTGTTATCCAAACAGATCAGCCTTCGAAAATACTATCCGCTATTAAAATCGGGAAAATAACCAAGCACATTGTTTGGCAGAACATCATAATGGCTATGGCCGTAAAAATTGCGGTACTGATTCTCGGAGCGGAAGGTGTTGCTTCTTTATGGGAAGCTGTTGTTGCAGATGTTGGTGTGGCATTGCTGGCTATTCTGAATGCGGTGAGGATACAGGGAAAAAGTGTTTAGTTTATTATCTATCAGATTTTTTGACAACAAGTGTGTTAGTCATTGACCATTAGCTCATTCCTCATTGGTTTAACAGCTCTGTACCTAACTTTTCTGACAGCGCTAACTGTCTCTTTATTTGTTGTATATGCCTCTCATTATGAACAATTAAGAATTCAAATATGTCTCCCAATCTCAGTTTAATGATTTTATTAATTGAGATTGGGATTCTGCATTTACTTAAATTGAGATTCTTCACAAGACGCAAACATTCCAGCAATTGCTTTTGATATTTCATAAAATCAGCAACAATTAATTCCGGGCTTTGCTGCCCTTTAGGCACATGTTGTTGGGCTGCTTTATATTTTTTAGTATTTCCCATCATCTTTATAAAAAAGCTACCTACAAACCCTCTCGAAAAGAAATCATCCAGAATATCTGCTTCCCTATGCTGTTTTATTTTATCTTCAATACGGGGCAAATAATATATACTGTAGGTATTCAAATGTTCTAAACACTCCGCTATATTCCACTCTTGTCCTTTTTTCCATGTTAATCTTTCGTCCCCCGCATTTTGTAAATATGTACTTATGAAGTCTAATTGCTGCTGTGCTTTTTTTATTAGAACCTGTAAAAACTCTCGTTTATCAATTTTTTTCATAACTTAATTTTTTCAAAAGTGACAGTTTTATTTTTTGGTTTTCTTGGTAAATACCAAGATTTTTAAATTCTGTTAGCAATGGTAATTGTAAAACCCGACCAGTCAGCAGCATTGGAAAAACTAAGGCTTTTTGTTAATAAAACTATTGTTCTGGACGACAATGCCTGGCATGATTTCTCTGGTCTTTGGACTTTGCATGCAGCAAAACGTAAAGAGGTGTTAACCAAAAATGGAGAAAAGGAAAACTACCTTTACTTCGTACTAGAAGGAATCCAAAGAGTATTTTACATATCCGAATGGGGAAAAGAAGCTACTTTGGTGCTCAGCTATCCTCCTTCTTTTGCAGGAATATTGGATGCCATGATGTTAGCTCAAAAATCCAGGTATTATTTTGAAACATTAACTCCTTCGGTTTTTCTGAAAGCAAAGTATACAGAGATTAAAAAATTAATGGAAAAACACTCATCTGTTAATCTTTTTGTATTACAAGGTATTAGTCAGGCTTTATCCGGAATATTGGAAAGGATTGTCGAACTACAAGTATGCAGCTCCGAAGAAAAGTTTAGAATTTTATTAAAAAGGAGTCCGCATATCCTTCAGTTAATACCACATAAATATATTGCCAGCTATTTAGGTATCGATGCCAGCAATTTCAGCAAACTGCTGAATAGTATTAAAATTTGAAATTAGATATCTAAAAAACATCTAACATGCTGGTTTAAGTTATTCGTAGTGCCGGCCTCATCAAATTTGGAAGCAGAGCCAGATAAATCTTCCCTGCTAAAACTTCAATTCCATACTGTCAAGCAAGGTACTATACTGCACAACCGAACAACAATGCAGAAAGCTACACACAGATTCAGCTTGCGCTCTCAGAATATTTATCCAAGTGTCGCAACAAATATGATGGCGCCTTGATTCTTTGGTGACTTTCTCATCAAGGAGAATTTACTAGGCCAGCTGCCGGCTATGAGGCGGACTAATTTTCATAATAGTATTGAAACAAATTCGGAACAGGTATAAGGCGGACTGACTTGCATTTTTAGCATTGACTATGACCATTACGCTCTTGCCTCTCCGTCTTCATTGCCAGACAGGCTAGTTACTTTTGAGGCCAAAAGTAACCAAAAGCCTTTTCCAATCCCCAAATTGCCTTAGCGCTCGTATCCCTTGCTCATCAAAAAGCATTGGCGCTGGCTTTTTGCTGTCAGTGCTTTATGAAGGTTTATACGTACTCAAACGCAAAACCGCTTTCACTAGAGGCTTGGCAGTACAAAATGTTTCTTTCTGCACCTGCTTTTTGTTCTTGCCGGCAATGGAATTGAAAATCGTACTTTGGAGTGGACAGTAAGTAGTTGTTAGAACTAAACTGGAAGGCTCTGGAAAGCAAGTAATAAGTATCAAGACTGAAGGCTCTGCTTGTTGAGGCATCTTTATCTCAAATCTCACTTCTCTTATAAATCGTAAAAAACATCGAACTCTTTACCAAACTCACTTAAGTCTGGCTGTTCTTTGAATATTCCAAATACCGACGAGCCGCTTCCACTCATTAAGGTAAAAATGGCGCCCGCTTCCAATAAATGTTTTTTCACCATCCTTATTTGCGGGTGAGCTTCTGTAATATGTGGCTCAAAATCATTTTTAATATTACATCCCCATTCTTCCACAGGCAGTCTGATCAATGTCTTCAATGGATTAACAGGCTCCTGAGGAACTACATCTCTGTATGCCTCGGCAGTTGATACATGGACCGGAGGTTTAACCAATGCAATATGATATCCGGAAAAATCCAATTCAATATCCTCAAAAACATCTCCTATACCCGTAGCAAAAACTGGCTTATTTTCCAGAAAAAAAGCACAATCTGCACCTAGCTTTTTACAATAGCCCTTCATAGCATCAATACCTAATCCCAAACCAAACTTATCGTTCACTAATTTAATGAAGAAAGCTGCATCTGAAGACCCGCCACCCAATCCGGCTCCGATTGGAATATGCTTATGAAGATGGATATGAATATTTGGTAAGTCAAAATCTCTTCGAAGCAATCCATAGGCTCTCATACACAGATTTTCATCAGCATTGCCTGGAATAGTTATTCCGGAGCTTTCAAACTTCATCTCCGGCGCTTCTATAATTTCCAACGCATCTTTAATTTTTACAGGATAAAATATTGTTTCCAGCTCGTGGTATCCATCAGTTCTTTTATTAACAACATTTAAACCTATATTAATTTTTGCATTCGGAAAGCAGATCATAAGGATTTCAAATATTTGACATAAGAATTCGACAAATATATTTATTTTGCAAAAACATTTGTTTAAACTTCATTAATAGATGAAACAATATCATGATTTAATGCGCCATGTTTTGGAAAATGGAGTCCAAAAACATGACAGAACTGGAACGGGAACGATTAGTGTATTTGGATACCAAATGCGTTTTAATCTTGAAGAAGGTTTCCCTCTGTTAACCACAAAAAAACTTCACTTAAAGTCCATTATACACGAATTGATCTGGTTCCTGAGTGGCGATACCAACATCAGGTATCTCAAAGAAAATGGCGTAAGGATTTGGGACGAATGGGCAGATGAAGAAGGTAACTTAGGCCCTGTTTACGGATCACAGTGGCGCTCCTGGCCTACTCCGGACGGTAGGCATATCGATCAGATTAGCCAAATCATAAGTCAAATCAAGAACACACCGGACAGTAGGAGAATCATCGTTTCGGCATGGAACGTTGCAGAAATAGAAAATATGGCTTTACCGCCCTGCCACAGCTTTTTTCAGTTTTATGTCGCAGAAGGAAAACTAAGCTGTCAGCTTTACCAGAGAAGTGCCGACATCTTTTTAGGTGTACCTTTCAATATTGCCTCTTATGCTTTATTGACGATGATGGTTGCACAGGTTTGTGGTTTAAAATATGGTGATTTCATTCATACTTTAGGAGATGCCCATCTGTACAATAATCATCTGGAACAGGCAAAATTACAGCTTTCCAGAGATTTCAGACCTTTGCCTACCATGCGAATCAATCCGGAAGTGAAAGATATTTTCGATTTCAAATTCGAAGATTTCAGTTTAGAAAATTATGATCCGCACCCGCATATTAAAGGAGCAGTTGCGGTATAGATGAGTTCATTAGTAATAAAACAGCAAGGGACATGAGTTTTAATAATATCGAAGAATTAGCGCTTTATAAAAGGGCTTGTATATTATCTGATGAAATATGGAATCTTGTGTGCGAATGGAAAGATTTTTTTTTGCAAAAGATACAATAGGAAAACAACTGGTTAGAGCACTAAACGAACTGAAAACTAAACAATGACTGTAAGCATAATTGTTGCTATAGACGAGAATAAAGCAATTGGTAAAGACAACCAGTTACTTTGGCATTTGCCAAATGACCTTAAGTTCTTTAAAAAGACTACTTCCGGGCATACGGTTATTATGGGCCGCAAAACTTTCGATTCTATAGGGAAGCCCCTACCAAACCGCAGAAACATCGTTATTTCAAGAAATAGCGAACTAAAAATTGAGGGCACAGAAATTTACCATTCCATATTGGAAGCATTAAATAACTGCAAAGGGGAAGAAGAAGTTTTCATTATTGGAGGAGCAGAAATTTACAAACAGGCAGAACCTTTCACTAATAAGTTTTATATTACACAAGTGCATCACCGTTTTGATGCCGATACTTTTTTTAATAACCTAAACCTTAACGAACTAAACGAAATATGGAGAGAAGACAATTACGCCGATGACCGGCATCTTTACGACTACACTTTTCTAATTCTGGAAAAGAAAAAATAACAGAATATAAAGTATAAATAATTTAATAGCAGAGATTTTATAATTTAAAAATTATATTAGCTTTGCCCTCTTATAAAAAAAGCAGAATTAATAATTAATCAAAAAATGCAAAACAAAGGAATAATTAAGTTTGCAACAGCTGTATTATCTGTACTAAGTTTGTATGCATTGTCTTTCACATTTTTTGCCAACAAGGTAGAAGATGACGCTAAGGCATATGCTAACGGAGATCCTGCAAAGGAAAGAAGCTATCTTGATTCTATTTCTTCTCAACCTGTTTATCCGGTTTTTGGACATACTGACCAGTATGTTAAAGAAAGAGAAATCGCTCTTGGACTGGATTTAAAAGGTGGAATGAATGTTACAATGGAGATAGAACTATCTGCGTTGTTAAAAAGCTTAGCAAATAATCCAACTGACGCTAATTTCAATCAGGCGCTAAAGAATGCACAGGAAAAATTAAAGACTAACAGTAAAGAGGGTTTAGTTTCCCTTTTTGTTAGTGAGTTTGAGAAGTTAAGCCCTAACGTTAAGCTGGCATCTTTTTATTCTACAAAAGACAATTCTTCTGAATTAAAATTAGACGACTCTAATTCAAAAGTTAAAACCTATCTTGAAAAACAGGCAACTTCTGCAATTGAAAGGTCTTTTAATATTCTAAGAACCCGTATTGACAAATTTGGTGTTACACAACCAAATATTCAATTGCAACAAGGGTCTAACCGAATTTTAGTAGAATTACCTGGTGTTACAGATCAGGAACGTGTACGCAAATTATTACAGGGATCTGCAAAATTAGAATTCTACGAAACTTTCGATAATCAGGAAATTTTCCCTCTAATACAGAACATCAATAATATTTTAGCTGCAAAACAACCTAAAGAAGAGGTTGCCGCTAAAACCGAGTCTTCAACTGCAGACACAACTAAAGGTGCTAAACCGGCTTTATTGAGTGCAAAAAAAGACAGCACAACTAAAGATTCTGCAGCTAATATGGCTGCTTTAGCTAAAGCTAATCCTTTGTTCTCTGTACTTCAACCCGCAACTTATCAGGGACCTAACGGTGAGCAAGGTTTAAGACCCGGACCAGTAATTGGATATGTAGCTTTAAAAGATACGGCAAAAGTAAATGCTTATCTGAACGAACCGGATATTAAGTCTGTTATTCCCGGGAATGTAAAATTAATGTGGGGAGTAAAATCCATATCTAAAGAAGCCAAAGTTTTTGAGTTATACGCGATTAAAGGCAGTGGTATAAATAATGGTGCTGTTTTGGAAGGCGACGTTATCTCTAATGCCCGCGAAGATTTCGATCAGAAAGGTAATCCAGAGGTTACTATGGCTATGAACTCTACTGGAGCGAGAGAATGGAAAAGAATTACTGCCGCAGCTGCCGGAGATCCAAGAAATGAAGAAGACAACAAATGTATTGCTATCGTCCTTGACGGTATGGTATACACTGCTCCTCGTGTAGGTGGCGAAATACCTAATGGTATATCTTCTATCTCAGGTAACTTCACAGTAGAAGAAACCAAAGATTTAGCAAACGTATTAAAAGCCGGTAAATTACCTGCTCCTGCTAAAATTGTAAGTGAATACGTTGTTGGTCCCACATTAGGTAAAGAATCTATTGAAAAAGGTGTAGTTTCTTCTATTGCAGGTCTTATTGTAGTACTGCTGTTCATGGTGTTCTACTATAACAGATCTGGTTTAATTGCAAACTTTGCTTTGCTTTTCAACATGTTCTTCCTGGTAGGTATTATGGCATCATTAGGTGCTGTTTGGACCCTTCCGGGTATTGCAGGTTTGGTTCTTACCATTGGTATGGCAGTGGATGCAAACGTGTTGATTTATGAGCGTATAAAAGAAGAGCTTTCTTTAGGAAAAAGTCTAAAAACCGCAGTTGTAGATGGTTTCAAAAACTCTTATTCGGCAATTTTAGACTCACAAATTACAACGTTAATTGTTGGTATCATTTTATTAATCACCGGAACAGGTCCTATTTACGGTTTTGCGGTTACTTTGGTAATTGGTATTTTCCTTTCCATATTCACTGCAATTTTCATTACCCGTATTATAGTTGATAGGAGATTGGATAAAGGAAAAGATCTTCCGCTATACACTTCACTTACTAAAAACCTGTTCAAAGGTTCTACTATAGATTTCGTAAAAGAACGTAAAAAATTCTATATCATATCTTCTATCATTATTATAGCTGGTTTAGCATCTATGCTGATTAAAGGCTTTAGCTATGGTGTAGACTTTCAGGGCGGAAGAACTTATGTTGTTGACTTCAATAAAGAAGTAAGCACCATTGATGTAAGACAGGCTTTAACAAAATCTTTCGAGAATGATGCCCCAGAAGTAAAAAGTTATGGTAGTGGTGTTAGAATAACAACAGCTTACCTGATAGAAGACAATTCTGATGAAGCAGAGAACACCGTAGCCTCTAAACTTAACGAGGGCTTAAAATCGTTAAATGTTCCATACGAAATAAAAGATGCTCAAAAAGTAGGACCTACTGTGGCTAACGATATTAAAGCCTCTGCAATATGGTCTGTTTTAGCTGCAATTGTTGGTATCTTCTTATATGTATATATCCGTTTCAGAAAGATGTCTTTTGGTATTGCAACAATTATCGCGTTACTACACGACGTTCTGATTGTACTGGCTATCTTCTCTATCTTTGATGGAATATTACCATTCTCATTAGATATTGACCAAACCTTTATTGCCGCTATCTTAACTGTTGCGGGTTATTCAATTAACGATACCGTGGTAATTTTTGACAGGGTTAGGGAATACTTATCAGACGATAGAAACAAAAACCAAAGTATGGCTACTATTATCAACAACGCCTTAAACAGCACATTAAGCCGTACAGTTGTTACCGGTATGTCTACCATTTTTGTATTGATTATCTTATTTATTTTCGGTGGCGAGATTTTAAGAGGTTTCTCTTTTGCCATGCTAATTGGTATCATTGTAGGTACTTATTCTTCTTTATTTGTTGCGACACCTGTGGTTGTTGAATTTAT
>NZ_JBEBVH010000079.1:0-15370 GCF_040392825.1 Pseudopedobacter sp. | reverse complement strand
GTATAAGGCGTTAATAAACCACTTCCTACTTGTGCAGCAGAAATTCGTAATTTGGCTAAAGAAACAGACTTTGGCATATCTATCATGTCAGAAAGCACCAAACTTAAGTTAGCTGAAGGATAGAAAAAGCTGGTATTTGCTACAGACGTCGCGGTTGCCAACACACTGTTCCAGTCATTTCTTCCTGTAATATCCAGAAACATATAGTCTTTATACGAAAATGTAGCCAGTCCATAGAAACTGTTAATGATATAGTTAGATCTGTAAGGTAAAGTTTCAAGAACACCTGCCTTATTAGCCAATGTATATACTCCAGGATATAAAAGTGAATCAGCTCTTAACTCGTCTTTAACATAGGAATTCTTTAATGTACTACCACCTCCAGAAATGGAAATTTTAATGTCATCATTTACTTTTTTATCGTATTTTATCAAAAAGTCACTACTCATTTCCTGAGAATAAATTCCCTGTGTTCTGTACATTCCTTTTCTGAACTTCTCCGTATCGTAAGGTCTTTGCTGACTTCTGCTTTCATATGAAAAATCTAACGATGTTCTCACCTGTAAGCTAAGCTCTGGTGTAAAATTGTATACCGCCTGTACATTTCCAGTAAGCCCATTACGGTTTGATTTATTTAACATTTCATTTGTAATGAGGTATGGATTGTCCGGATAGCTACTGTAAGGATAACTCTGTAGAATATTTTCTTTACCTGGCATCCAATAATCTTTTAGCCAATTGATATCAGCATTTGGTACCCATGCAATATTCCAATACATGATCGATTGATTATTATATCCTGTAGATGGTAAATTATCACTCCATTTATTGGTATAATTAATTTTGGTTGATATTTGCAATTTATCGGTCGCCTTCTGACTAGCAGAAAGTGCCAGTGTATTTCTCTTATATCCCGTATTTGGTAAAATCCATGTATTATCTACATTAGTTAAAGAAAATCTCACCGAAGTTTTAGCAGTTCCTCCGTCTAAAGTCACGCTATTGGTAAAAGTTCGTCCTGTAGTAAAGAAATCTTTCCTATTATTTTTATATGGCACCCACGGTGTGCGTTCCGCTCCTACATTATGTAAAATTGGATCGTACTGATAAAACATCTGACCATCAAATTTAGGCCCCCATGCAGAACTTGTACTTCTGGTACTTGGTCCATCTGCCGTTAATCCATACGAATAGTAATCATCCCCATTAAGGCCCTGTCCGTATTCATATTGATAATCCGGCCATCTTGAAATTGTTTGAAATGAAGTGTTCGAATTAACGGTAATACCTATCCCTTTTACCCGGGGTTTTCCGGATTTTGTAGTAATGATCACAGCACCGTTGGCTCCACGTTGCCCGTACAAAGCAGCTGCGCCCGGCCCTTTTAAAACGGAAACACTTTCAATGTCTTCTGGATTAATATCATTTAAACCTGTTCCAAAATCCACCGGCGAATCTCCTGAAAGATAAGCTCCGTGGCCCGTACCAGTAGCCCGACCACTTCCCTGATTTATTACTACACCATCCACAACAATAAGAGCTTCATTATCCCCTGTTAAGTTATTCTCCCCCCTTAAGATAATTTTATTTGAACCTGAAGGGCCTGCTCCTGATCTTACAAGATTTAACCCGGCTACTTTCCCTGATAAAGCATCGGTCCAGTTATTTGATAACGCTTCTGTTAATTGCTCTCCCGTAACCTGAGTAACTGCGTAACCCAATGCTTTTTCCTCCCTTTTTATACCCAATGCCGTAACAACAACTTCACTTAAGACCTTATTATCTATCTTTAGAGCAATAGTAACATTGTTTTCGTTATTAATGAACGTTCTCTTTAAAGCGACAAATCCAATACTGGAAAATGTAACTTCGGTGCCTTTATTTATTTTAAAATTAAAATTTCCGTTAACATCAGTAGTACCTAAAGATTTGTTTCCAGCAACCATTATAGAAGCACCTATTACAGGCTGATTATCGTCGCTACCGACAATTTTACCTCTCACAGTAATGACATCATTCTGTTGATTTTTAGCGTCATCAACTTTAAGAATAACAGACTGGTCCTTAATAGAATATTTCAACCCATGCCCAGTCAAAAGATCCTTCAATGCTTCATTAAGATCTTTATCCTTTACATCAATGTTAATAGTTTTTACATGTTCCAGTACTTCATTTGTATAAATGAAATAATAACCTGTTTGGTTCCTGATTTCTTTTAGAACATCTACCAAACTAGCGTTTCTTTTTGTCAAACTAACTTTTTGTGCATACGACGACGCGCCAACTTGCATAGTTGCCAACAAGAGAATTACTGCTGTTAATTTCATGTTTCTTAAGGCTTTACTTCTTGGTTTCCCTGTTATTACAGGCAATACCTTTTGCTTAAAAAAAAGCAAAGGAATTTTTAAATGCATTTTTTGTTTCATACATTTATTTTTTTATTTAAGGTTAATACGTTCTTTTTCTCTTAGCTTGAGTTTAATCGTAGAAGACCGATTTTCTACTACCCCTGGTCGCCATCCGGGGTAGTTTTCATTCTCCTTCTATATTGGTTAATATTACTTCATATGCTTTCTTTCTGTTTTTTGGTTAGTCATTATTTTTGGTTACTATTATCTTATTTACTTTAATGTCGAAACTTAAACTGGCAGCTTCTCCTACCGGCATTAAAGCTTTTTGTATGTTGTCTCTGATTGGAATAATTCCGGTAAATAGAATTTGCGGTTTTACCCCAGAGTAAATTACTTCCATATTGTACCATCTCGAGATTTGCTTCATTACCTGTTCTAAAGGCTCATTATTAAATGTAAACAATCCGTTTCTCCATCCCACAGCAAGTTCTACATCTACCTGGTGGATCAAGATATCCGAACCAGAGCACACTGCTTCTTGTCCTGGTCTTAGAATCTTCTCTTTACCCAAACTGGCCACTTTTACAGAACCTTCCAGAAGTGTTGTTTTCACATTTGTATCGTCTTTATACGCTTTTACATTAAAATGGGTTCCTAATACCTGAATAACAGTATTGTCTGTGCTAACTTTAAATGGTTTATTCGTCTTTGCCACTTCAAAGTAAGCCTCCCCCGAAAGTTCAACTACCCTTTCTTCTCCATTAAAAAGTACGGGGAACTTTATTTCAGAGTTACCATTTAACCACACTCTGGTCCCATCTGAAAGCGCAAGATGATACTGCACCCCATTTGGAGTTTTTAAAGTATTGTATACTGTTTGAGAGCGAACGATATGATCTGCTGAATTTTTAGAATATGAAAGTAAGCCCTCATTTCCAATGATTTCAACATTCTCCTGAGTGGTGAGAACTCCGCTGTTTGTTTGATTTAAATTGACTTTTGTGCCATCTGATAGCGTCAATACTGGCTGATCAAGATTAATATCCGATTTTTTCTCTACTCTCGAATTTTTAGAAATTTCCAAAGGTTGTTTTGAAGAGAAATAATAATGTATTCCTGTAGCCAGAGCGAAGGTTGAAATGGTCGCGGCTACCAGATATTTCTTTATAACCCTTATTTTATTCTTATTTTTTGATTGATGTATTTTTTGTAAAAGTCTATGTTCTATTTCCTCTCTTTCAGCTTCATCTTCGAAAGGGATTTCATGAACATCCCCATCCTTTAATAACAAATAATCAAGGTGCTTTTCTTCTTCCTGACTTAATTTGCCTTGTAAAGACTTTTCTAAAAGTTCTAATATTTCTGATTTATTTATCAAAACAACTGGTATTTAATCCTAAGAGTAAATACCGGCTGTTATCCCCTACTCCTTTTTTTCTTTTTTTTATTATTTACAAAAAAAAGGACTCTAAATTAAGTTTGAGATGTCTTAATGCTTTTGTAATATGATTTTCTACAGTTTTTGTAGAAATATTCATTTTACTCGCAATATCCTTATGCGAAAGAGATTCATTACGGCTTAACTGGTAGATTTCACGGCATTTTGGAGGAAGGCTATTCACTATAAAAGATACGTTTTCTATAAGCTGCTTATATTCTATATTATCAATTCCCTGATATCCTTCAATAGTATTTACCAGTTCTTCGTTTATAGATTGTTTTGACTGATCTTTCTTTAACTGTCTATAAACTTCATATTTAACACAAGCATATAAATATGCCTTTAAGGAAGTTTTTACTTCTAAGCTTCTCCTCTTCTCCCAAATTTTTAAAAAAACTTCTTGCACAATATCTTCACAAGCTTCTTTATCTTGAAAAACATTGTATGCGACCATAAACAATGACGACCAGTATTTCTTAAAAATAAGGGTTAACCCGGTATTATCGTCATCCTTTAAGAACGCAATAATTTTCTCGTCTGAACATTCGTACATAAAAAGCCTTATTTAATTATCCGAAAAAACAAACCGTTGCTTTTATTTATTTATCTAAATCTGCCCAAAACAAACTATTTTAAATTAACAAGATGTTATCTAAATATTAACACCTGTTCTTATTTAAACTTGCATAAAAATCAATATTGCCAGCAATCCTCCTAGAAAAGGCCCAATTACCGGGACACAAGCATAAGAAGACCTAAAATATTGCTTCTTAAATCCATAAATTATAAAATAAGATAACCTGGGACCAAAATCACGAATTGGATTAATCGCATACCCTGTAGTTCCGCCAAGAGACAGCCCTATGGCCCAAACCAAAAATGCCACCGGCAATGCGCCTAAAGACCCTAAACCAATAACCGAGCTTGTCCCTCTTATTCCGGCATCTGTAAAATTGAAGATTACAAAAATTAATACAAAAGTTCCTAAAATCTCGCTTAACAGATTCCGAAATATATTTGAAATTGCCGGCATCGTAAAAAAACAAGCAGCTCTAGCCCCTTCGTCTTCCGTTTTATCAAAATGGTCTTTATACATTAGCCAAACAAGCAGGGTTCCACTCATAGCTCCCAGAAGCTGCATCGTAACATAGCCGGCAAATAAATTCCATTCGAATTTACCTAAACATGCTAACGATAATGTTACGATTGGATTTAAGTGCGCACCACTATATGGTCCTGCCACAACCACACCAACAAAAACAGCCAAAGCCCATCCAGTTGTAATCACCATCCAATTGGCACCGTTGCCCTTTGTTCCGGCGAGTACAACATTTGCTACAACACCATTACCCAGGAGAATCATTAAGAGTGTACCTATATATTCTGCGAAAAACTGATTCATAATTAATTACAATTCTGACCAAATATTAACTGCCTTTACGGCCTTATGCCATTGTTTAACATTTTCTCCAATAGTTTCTGATGGTTCAGGTTCAAAAATTCTTTCTATATGCCATTGTTCTTGAATTTCTTCTATACTGCCCCATACGCCAACAGCCAAGCCTGCCAAATACGCCGCTCCTATAGCTGTTGTTTCATTGACTTCTGGCCTTACGACTTTACATCCCAAAACATCTGATTGATACTGCATTAAAAGATTATTAACGACAGCACCACCATCTACACGCAATTCATTGATATCGGTTTTAGAATCGGCTTCCATCGCTTTAAGAACATCCATTACCTGGTAGGTTATACTTTCAAGTGCCGCTCTTGCAATATGAGCAGAGGTAGAGCCACGACTCAATCCAAAGACTGTTCCTTTAGCTTTTGAATTCCAGTAAGGAGCTCCTAATCCTGTAAAAGCGGGTACCACCACAACACCTCCATTACCATCAACACTCAATGCGAGTTCTTCTACGTCAGACGATGATTTTATAATTCCCAAACCGTCTCTTAACCATTGAACGATTGCTCCTGCCATAAAAACACTTCCTTCCAATGCATAAACAACTTTCCCTTTTATTTTCCATGCAATAGTCGTTAGTAACTGATTAGAAGAAATAATTGGTTTATCGCCAATGTTCATTAACATGAAACAACCTGTCCCGTATGTATTTTTAACCATTCCCGGTTTTATACAAAGCTGTCCAAAAAGCGCAGCCTGCTGATCTCCGGCAATGCCAGCAATGGCTATTTTGTCTCCAAAATGCGTCGAAACAGTTTCTCCGTATACTTCACTGGATGATTTAACTTCTGGAAGGACAGATTTCGGAATATCCATCAGACTTAAAAGTTCATTATCCCACTGTAAAGTTGAGATATTATAAAGCATAGTCCTGGATGCATTCGTCACATCAGTAACATGAACAGCCCCATTGGTCAATTTCCAAATCAACCATGTATCAATTGTCCCAAATAACAGCTCGCCGTTTTCAGCTTTTTGCCTTGCCCCTGCAACATTATCCAACAACCATTTCAATTTAGTCCCCGAAAAATAGGCATCAATTTTCAACCCCGTTTTTTCCCTAACGACTTCTTCTCTACCTTCATCTATAAGCTGCTCACAGAAACCGGCTGTCCTCCTGTCTTGCCAAACTATAGCATTATAAATAGGAAGCCCTGTTTTTTTATCCCAAACCAGCGTTGTTTCCCTTTGGTTTGTAATTCCAATTGCTGCAATGTCTTTGGCAGAGAGTGAGGATTCTTTCAGAACTTCTTTAGTAACAGCCAACTGAGTTTCCCAGATTTCCAATGCATTGTGTTCTACCCATCCAGATTTTGGATATATCTGCTCAAATTCCTTCTGTGAAACCGCAACCTGTTTTCCGTTCTTGTCAAACACGATAGCTCTCGAACTCGAAGTTCCCTGATCTAAGGACAAGACATATTTACTCATTATTTATAAAAGCTTGTTGTTTAATAGTTTATAATCTGGCCCTAACGTTCTTCCCAAATAACAGGACTAATCTACAAAAAGAAACACAAAAACAACAAAAAGAAATAAAAAGAAATTATTTACGGAACTATACAAATCTATAATTGGTTCTGATTAAGATCTTTCCCTCGGATATAATACATAGATTTCAGAAGCGAAACTTAATTTGAAGAGATAAAAATTACAGACTACACCAATAGGCACAATAAATCGAATTTACTTACCATAAGAAATGACTATAAGACAAGAATTAAACTTACCTAAGGCAGCTAATCTTCAAATATAAATATCTCTTCTATTTTCAAACCTTTATTAAATCTCCTAAATTTATCTTAATCCAATGATATTAATTTAATGAAAGCATTTCCATTTATTTTTATATTATTTCTTAACGGATGTGTTAATCTGTGTAAAAAAGAACAGCGAGACAAAGAAATCATAAACAGAAATGAAATAGTAGATTTATCAGGGTTAAGACTTCGGGAACTACCTATTGATTCATTTCAAAACAAAGATATAAAAGTTGTAAAGTTATTTGATAATCGGATCGATTTAGAAAAAGAATTACCCATTCTAAATAGCCTGCCAAATTTAACCGAAATATATGTTTCTATTGATTCACTCGAGCAAATCCCTTTAAGTGTCAGAGATAAAATTGCTGGAGTTGCAGTAAATTCTATCAACCACAATGTCTGGATGAAAATACTTTCTCTTAAAAACTTAAAACATGTAGAAAAAAGCCGTAGTTATGGACCTTTTCAGAGTTTATCCTCGGAAATAGTTAGAAAAATATGCGAACAGAAGAATCTTGAAGTATTAAAACTTCCCTCCTGCAATATTACCGCATTACCCGAAAGTATCGGCAAGCTAAAAAAGCTTAGAGTATTAGACCTCTCTAGTAACTATGTTTCCGAGTTTCCATTTTCATTTAACAAACTCCAAAATCTGGAAGAGCTGAATTTAAAAGACAACAAGCTGACTCAGATACCAAAAGAAATATATGTACTATCCGGTTTAAAAAAACTGGATCTTACCCGCAACTATATTTCTATAACAAAAGACGTTAACCGTCTAAATACATTAGAAGAAATGCAACTAACGGCTCATAAATACCTCAAAGCAGAATATTTGAGCCTTATTCCATCACTTCAGACATTAGAAATTACCGGGCCCAATCCCAAAACTTTCCTTAGCGACAGTTTACTAAACATCGACTTTAACAAATTGCAATCATTAAAGGCACTCAAAATATCAAACATAGGAATAACTAAAATACCGGAAACGATTACAACCATAGAAGGCTTGCAGGAACTTGATATAAGTGCCACACAAATTACAGATTTGCCTCAAAATTTTTCTAAATTAAAAAATCTCGAGGTCCTTAATTTATATCAATCCAAAATCAGTCAATTACCCGAGGAAATTACCAAACTGACAAAGCTTAGATTTTTAAATATTGGCGATACAGAAATAAAAAAATTACCAGCAAATTATACCAGTTTGAAAAACTTAGAACACTTAAGTACCAATAAATACATTAAAAATTATTCGTTAGAAATCATAAGCAGTTTTCCGAAATTAAGATCACTCAGCCTTTCCTATAGGCAATTAACCGAAGTGCCCGCTTTTGTTTATGAGCTAAAAGAATTGACTTACCTGAGCCTAGAAGGAAACAGAATTAGGCTGATAAATACCGAAATTAAAAACCTGAAAAAGTTAAAAACGCTTGACTTATCCCGCAACCCTATAAAATCAATATCAAACGAAATATCAAATTTTAACGCGTTAAACAGTATAATATTAAACCGATGTCCGAATTATTCTTTTACAGCTATTTGTAACGCATTAGCTAATTATCCGAAACCAATATACATTACAACCAATCGGTCACATACTTATAGTACTTTTTTAAAGTATGGAGTCAATATTTCCTTAGACACAAATATCAAATATATTCCAAAAGAAATATCCAAACTAAAAACTTTATCCTATTTAAGTCTCTTTAATTCTAAAGTAGAAACTATCCCAAATGAAATAGGAGAATGCAAAAAGATATATTATCTGGCAGCGGTATCTGCAAATGTTATGAATGTAGGCAATGGGATTTCTAAGCTTGAGAACTTAGAGTCTTTAAATTTAGGAATCAATCAACTTGAGATATTACCGAGTGATTTTAATCGATTAAAAAAACTCCAAAATTTAAATTTAGGCAGCAACTTGCTCACAGAAATTCCTGAAGCCGTAAGTAGGATACAAACACTGCAGAGCCTAGACATTTCAAGAAACAAAATCACAGAACTCCCAATTGAATTGGCAAATATGCCAAAACTAAATTTTTTAAATGTTAGCCATAATCTTATTAAAGAGATACCAGAAGCTTTTTTTAACCATAAGACGCTTACAAAGTTTGGTTTTAGCAACAATCCAATTTCTAATAAATCGCTTTACAAGTATGATACCTTAAGCAACCCAAGATTTGATTAAATTGATTTACTCTCTGAAGTATCTTTAGTGCATTTATTGTCGCTAATATTTTAAAATACTTGTTTTATAATCTTACATTATTTTGAGTACAAGCTTAAAACGAGAGTTTTAGCCCTAACTATCAGGATGAGCTCATAAACCGGAGTCTTCAACGCCATTTAATCAGTCAAACCGTTATTTAGAAACTACATACTCTATAAATCTTATATTCCAACAGATAAATTCAAGCCCAATGTTCTGGTTGACGGGTACTGATTTGTTTCATAACCCAGCACAACTTTTCGATTTCCTGAATTATCAATAACAGTAGTTGACACCTCCGGATCATATCCCGGCCAATCTGTCAGCACAAAAAGGTTTCTTGCATAAACTCCCACTCTCATATTCTTAACAAATGAATTTCCCGTTCTAAACTTATTAAGAGTATAATCCAACCTTACTTCCCGTAACTTTATATAATCGGTACTAAATACATTCGCCTCGGTATTTTGCATGGAATAAAATGTATTATAATATAAATGAGCAGGCACCGGGGTTGTATTCTGCTTATAAGTACCTCCTGTTTCGACAATACCATCCCCAATCACTCCCTCTTCCCGACCTTTCAAGGTTTTACTTAATTTACCTTCTGTAGCCAAAACAGCATGGGTAAGCGAGAAAGCATGACCTCCCCAACTTCCATCAAAAAGAATATTAAAATTTACATTCTTTATTTTTAATCCAGCTCCAAGTCCTGCCTGATAAGGTGCATAACTGCTGCCAAATTCTTTATAGCTGTCGTTATCCACTATAGGGAGTCCTGAAATGGTGGGATTTGTCGAGTAGTCATAATACAGAATTTCACCAGACGGAGCTCTTTTAAAACTATTACCATAAATCTGATTGATCTGCTCTCCATCACGGGAAGAAATCACACCATAACCTCTTTCAAAAAGATGACTTAAAAATTCTCTTGGTACATTTTGACCGTTTGCTGCATGCCAACGGGTACTTGTGTAGGAAAACACCCCATATAGATCCACATTTATATTCTTACTTTGCAGGGTCTTAAAATTGAAATACCCTTCATATCCGCGGTTTTTTAAATTTCCAACTTCGACTGAAAGAGGAATATTGGGAGGAACAAGGCCTATATAATGGATAGTGCGCTTTTCTTTTCCAAAATAGGTTGAGAAGCCAAAGTCTAATCTCTTAAAAAGACCGATATCCATGCCAATTTCGCTGGTTCTGTTTTTGTTGAGTTCATTGTTGAACAAAAATTTACTAACCATATATTGAGAATGGCCCCATTTTAAATTCAGTTGATTGATTTGGGATAGATTAATCAAGTCTGCAAAACGTAGAGTTCCACCAACTACAAACGTCGACAAGTAAGAGGGATCTAAACTATAAGCATATTTATCTTTTCTGTACGAAATATTCAGATCGCCCCAATTACTGTACCCCACAGAGCCATACATATAGTAAGCATGCTGTTTATTTTCTACTTTAGAAGTATAAAAGGAAATAGGTATTTCAAACTGAATAGTTTGTTTTTCTGTAGAATATTTATGTTTAGAAGTATTTGCTCCAAAAGCACCTGTATAATGAATTTTGCCGATATTGCTCTGATAAACCAGATAAGCATCTCCGCCCTGTTGCTTATTTTTCAGTTTATAAAAACTTTCAGAACGATAGATTCCTGCCCCTACCGGAGAAGTTGCCGAATATGTATTTTCATCCAACCCTAAATCGTCCAGATTTGCCCTTACCATCAAAGAAAGACCTTTGACAATATTATATTGTGCCTTTATATCGCCCCGCCATCTCTTACGATCCAATCCTGTATAATTTTCGTCATTAAAAAAATATGGACTCACCAAAGAACTAGAGAATGGATAAAAAAGCTGTTCCCCTTCTTTTCCACGTTCCCAATAATCTTTAAACCAATTCAGATCCATATTCGAAGACAAATGATGCAAATTAGACATTAGGCTATTTCTAGATAAATGATCAGATTTAGTCAAGGAATAGCTTACCAGAGAACTTATGGTTAACCTTTTTATAGGATTAACAGCTAAAGAGAGAGCTAAATTATTTTTGGAATAACCATCATTAGGGACTATCCACTTATTATTTACATTTGTATAAGAGATTCTTGTCTTTACAATATTCTCCCCGATCTCCAATGATATATTATTCGTCAAAGTCATTCCGGTATTAAAGAAATCTTTAATATTATCTTTATAAGGTACCCAGGGCGTTCGAGCATTTCCTGCCCCTCTTGTTGCAGGATCATATTGATAAAAATTCTGACCGGCAAATTTAGCTCCCCAATCCTGTCGGGTACCGCTTGTAGAATTACCGTCTTCCGAATTTAAAAATGAGTAATAGTTTTCTCCCGAAACGCCTTGTCCGTATTCGTATTGCCGGTCTATCCAATGGTTCACATTTTCCATTGTGCTATTTGAATTAAACCGGACAGAGAATTTCTTTGCTATTTTTTCTGCCTGCTTAGTATATATTAATACTGCTCCGTTTTTACCTTCAGCACCAAAAACAGCAACCGCAGCGTGGCCTTTAAGAATCTCAATTCGGTCGATATCATCGGCACTGATATCAGAAAGGATATTCCCGTAGCTTCCCGGCAACCAATTTTCACGTACCGGGATACCATCAACAATAACTAACGCTTCTTCAGTTCCTTCAAGGGATTGTCCTGCCCTTAACAAAATATTAGCCCTGGATAGGGCCCCCATATCGGTTCCCACTACCTTAAGCCCTGCTACACGGCCCATTAAAGATTCGGCCCAGTTTTTAGGCAAAGCATTATTCAATTCCTCTCCTTTTACAATATTGTCAGGAGTAATGTTATTTCTAATATTTTCGGGAGCAAAATTCCAAAAGTTATCAATGCATAGCGAATCTGTTAACTTATTATCCGGAGTATAGGAGTAAACACGCTTATTAACGGTTACTACACATATTATCAAAAGACAACGAAACACAACTTTATAAGCAAGCATAATCTATTGTTAAAATAAAAATAAAACCCTAAAGGTAAATATTTACTCGACACCTAATCACCTCAATACTCTCCTTTTCCTGATTTTGCTTAACTTTACCAGTACTTACTAGATTTTGCCTACTTTCCGGCACTTTTCTTCGAGGCTTCTTCGAGACTCCTTCGAGAAATACCCCTATCTTCCCGAAGAAGTTCCGAATCAGGGTAGAATAATATTAGGGTTATGTCTCGACAAATCCTGGCTCACTAAAAATATCGCTCCAACTATTTGAATATTAAAAAGATTTGTAATACCTTTGCACTCCTTATTTTAAGGAAAGATAATTTTTATTAAATAATTAAATATCAAGCAAGTGAATACGTTAAGTTACAAAACTGTCTCTGCCAACAAAAAGACCGTTAACAAACAATGGGTTATTGTTGACGCTCAGGGCGAGATTTTGGGGCGCTTGTCTTC
Organism: Pseudopedobacter sp.; assembly: GCF_040392825.1. Taxonomy (NCBI): domain Bacteria; kingdom Pseudomonadati; phylum Bacteroidota; class Sphingobacteriia; order Sphingobacteriales; family Sphingobacteriaceae; genus Pseudopedobacter; species Pseudopedobacter sp. Next base: position 2,695 of record NZ_JBEBVH010000079.1, on the reverse strand, counting down.
TAACATTGCTAAAGTGATTAGAGGTAAACACAAGCCAGGCTACACCCCACACGTAGACTGCGGCGATAACGTGATTGTTATTAATGCAGACAAGGTTAAATTGACTGGTAACAAACTAGGCGACAAAGTTTATGTTCGTTACACTGGTTACCCAGGAGGTCAACGTTTTATTTCTCCAAAAGAGTTATTACAAAAACACCCTACGAGAATTATTGAAAAAGCTGTTAGAGGTATGTTACCTAAAACTCGCTTAGGCAGAGCTTTATTCAAAAACTTGTATGTTTATGCAGGTAATGAGCATCCACACGCAGCACAAAACCCTGTAGAAGTTAAATTTTAATTAAAGGAGAAATCAAATGTCAGTTACAAACACTTCTGGAAGAAGAAAAACTGCGGTTGCCCGTATCTATTTAACTGAGGGTGATGGCAAAGTTACCGTTAACGGTAAAGATTATACAGAATACTTCCCAACGCTTCCATTACAATATATCGTAAACCAAGCATTCATCGTTGCTGAGGTTTCTGGTCAATATGATGTAAAAGTAAATGTTGCAGGTGGCGGTATTAAAGGTCAGGCTGAGGCTGTTCGTTTAGCGATCGCTAAAGCAATTGTTGAATTAGATCCTATCAGAAAACCTGCTTTAAGAGCTAAAGGTTTAATGACTCGTGATAACCGTATGGTTGAGCGTAAGAAACCAGGTAGAGCTAAAGCTCGTAAGAGATTCCAGTTCAGTAAACGTTAATTTTAGGAGGACACAACAATGGCAAGAACAACTTATCAAGACTTATTGGATGCAGGTGTACACTTTGGTCACCTTACCAGAAAGTGGAATCCTAAAATGGCGCAATACATTTTCATGGAGCGCAACGGGATCCATATTATCGACTTAAACAAAACTTTAGTTAAAGTTGAAGAAGCTGCTGCAGCTATCAAACAAATTGTAAAATCTGGACGTAAAGTTTTATTTGTTTCTACAAAGAAACAAGCTAAAGACATCGTTGCAGAGAAAGCAAAATCTGTAAACATGCCTTACGTAACTGAAAGATGGTTAGGTGGTATGTTAACTAACTTCACTACTGTTAGAAAATCTATCAAAAAGATGACTAACATCGATAAAATGACGAAAGATGGTACTTTTGACGTTTTATCTAAAAAAGAGAAGTTAATGATTCAACGTGAGCGTATTAAATTAGAAAACCTTTTAGGTGGTATTGCTGATTTAAACCGTTTACCAGCTGCTTTATTTATTATCGACGTTAAGAAAGAGCACATTGCTGTAAGTGAGGCTTTAAAATTAAACATCCCTACTTTCGCAATGGTAGATACTAACTCTGATCCTTCTAGCATCGATTTCCCTATTCCAGCGAATGACGATGCTACAAAATCAATTTCTTTGATTACTGGTATCATTGTTAAAGCTATAGAAGAAGGTTTAGAAGAGCGTAAACAAGAGAAAGATGCTGAGGCAGACAAAGAAGCTGCTGCTGCAAAAGCTAAAGTAGACGCTCCTGAAGCTAAAGAAGAAGCTGCAAAAAAATCTAAAAAAGTTGCAGAAGAAGCTCAAGGCGAATAATAAGATTTAAATAAATAGGGTTGTTGGTTATTAGTTGTTGATTTATGCTACAACTGACAACTAACAACCCTTTACATTTATAAAGAAAAATTAAAAATAGAACAAAATGTCTGTACAAATTTCAGCATCTGATGTAAATAAATTACGCCAACAAACTGGCGCTGGTATGATGGATTGTAAAAAAGCTTTAGTTGAAGCTAATGGCGATTTCGAAGCCGCAATCGATTATCTACGTAAAAAAGGAGCTAAAGTTGCTGCTAGTCGTCAGGATAGAGAATCAAACGAAGGTGTTGTTATTTCAAAAACAACTGCCGACGGAAAAAGAGGTATTGTGGTTGAAGTAAACTGCGAGACTGACTTCGTAGCGAAAAATGCTGACTTTATCGCTTTTGCAAACTCTATTGCCGACAAAGCAATCGAAAGCAATCCTGCTGATTTAGAAGCTTTATTAGCTTTAGAATTAGATGGAAATAAAATTGCTGATTTAATTATTGACCAAACTGGTAAAATCGGTGAAAAAATTGGTGTTTCTAAATTCGAAACTATCGAAGCTGAGCAAGTTGTTCCTTACATTCACGGTAACTACCGTTTAGGTGTATTGGTTGGCTTAAGCGCAGTTGTTAATGGTGGTGAAGAAGCAGGTAAAGATGTTGCTATGCAAATTGCAGCAATGAATCCTGTTGCTTTAGATAAAGGTGATGTTGATTCCAAAACTATTGAAAGAGAATTAGAAATTGCTAAAGAACAAATCAGAGCAGAAGGCAAACCAGAAGAAATGGTTGAAAAAATCGCTGCTGGGAAATTAAACAAATTCTATAAAGAAAACACTTTATTGAACCAGGAGTTCGTTAAAGATTCTTCTAAAGACATCAAAGCTTTCTTAAATGGTGTTTCTAACGGTTTAACTGTTACTGCATTCAAAAGAGTTGCTTTAGGTGCTTAATTTTAGTACCTTTTAAATTTAGCCTCCATATCCATGGGGGCTTTTTTATGCTCTTACAATTTATGTTTATTGATAATCATGGATTAAAACCAAATATCATTCCCCATTACGCAGATAAATTTATATTTTTGCCAAAATCACCCTTTTGATGAAGTACAAAAGAATTCTACTGAAATTA
>NZ_JBEBVH010000078.1:0-15620 GCF_040392825.1 Pseudopedobacter sp. | reverse complement strand
TTGCAATATGGAAAATTGAAAAATAAGGATCAGATGGAACGAAAGACCAACGACCGTATTTTTTGGGATAATAAAGCATCTCTACAATTATCTAAAAGCTGGTATTTCTTTGGCTCTGTAAGTTTCGAGTCTCAGTTTGATGCCGGTTATACCTATTTCAAAAACAGCGAAGGTAATGAGGATAAAAAGATAATCTCCCAATTCATGGCTCCCGCTTATATTACAGAATCTCTGGGTTTTGAATATAAGCCCGAGAAATACTTCAGTTTACGTTTGGGTACAGGTACAGCCCGTCAAACCTTAATGTTAACCAATGATACTATGTTGTATAAAAACAACACGAAATATTTTGGTGTAGAACAAGGGAAAAAGTATAAAAATGAACTGGCATTTCAGATTGTAGCCAATCTGGATAAAGACATTGCGACAAATATGAATCTTAAAGCAAGATATTTGTTATTTGCTGCTTACGAAAGATTAAATAATATAGATCAGCGTTTGGATGTTACGCTTACGGCAAAAGTAAACAGAATGGTTAATGTAACCGTTAATGGTACGGCGTTATATGACGATGATTTTAGCGGCAAGATTCAGTCTATGCAATCTTTAGCTTTAGGCCTGGTCTATAAACTCCCCCGATAAAACGTAAAAATGCCCCACGTTCCGGGGCATTTTCTGCATAACACTAACTAACTAATTTTATTTCCTTGCAGATAGAAATAATACTTTATATTAATAAATGATTAATAATCAGGTTTTTATTTTCCTAAAAATACTTATTAAACTGTAAAACCAGAATAGTTTTAACAATCTTTAACAAGTAAAGAACCTTCTTTTAAACTAAGACGCTCATTTAATTTAATTGTTACAGAAAAATTTAAAATAAGTTCTATAAATAAGGTTACAGCCTTTCAATCAAAATGATAACTTTGTATTTGATAAAAAAATAAGATTAGCAGATGTTTGACAATCTACAGGAAAAGCTCGAAGGGGCGTTTAAGGTACTAAAAGGACAAGGAAGCATTACCGAGATTAACGTGGCAGAAACCATGAAAGAGATAAGAAAAGCTCTTTTAGATGCCGATGTTAATTATAAAACAGCTAAAACTTTTACGGATGAGGTTAAGCAAAAAGCCCTTGGACAGAATGTATTAACAGCAATCTCTCCGGGACAGTTGCTAACTAAAATCATGAATGATGAGCTTACCCTTTTAATGGGGGGAGCTGTTACCGAGTTAGATTTAAAACAAAATCCAACCATTATATTAATTGCTGGCTTAAACGGGGCAGGTAAAACGACTTTTACGGGCAAACTGGCCAGCTTTTTAAAAACGCAGAAAAATAAAAAACCTTTGCTGGTAGCTGGTGATGTTTACCGTCCGGCAGCGATTGACCAATTGGAGGTTCTTGCAGGCCAGGTAGATGCTGAGGTTTATACCAACAGAGAATCATCAGATCCGGTAGCAATTGCTTTAGAAGGTATAGCGTATGGTAAAAAGAATGGTAACAACGTTATTATTATCGATACCGCTGGTCGTCTGACTTTGGATGACGCGCTCATGGATGAAATTGCAGAGGTAAAAAAGGCAACCAACCCGCATGAGATACTCTTTGTTGTAGATTCTATGACCGGTCAGGATGCCGTTAATACTGCTAAAGCGTTTAACGACAGATTAGATTTTACCGGTGTTGTTTTGACCAAACTAGATGGCGACACACGGGGAGGTGCAGCTTTATCCATTAAATCTGTCGTAAATAAACCTATTAAGTTTGTAGGTACAGGAGAGAAAATGGATGCGCTGGATGTTTTCCATCCAGACAGGATGGCATCCCGTATTTTGGGAATGGGAGACGTTGTGTCTTTAGTAGAAAGAGCCCAACAGCAATTTGATGAGAAGAAAGCTGCCGAATTACAAAAGAAGATCAGAAAGAATAAGTTCGACTTTAACGATTTTCTGGGCCAGATTCAGCAGATCAAGAAAATGGGTAACATTAAAGATCTGATGGGAATGATTCCGGGAGTGGGTAAAATGATGAAAAATGTTGAAGTAGACGATAACGCATTTAAAGGAATTGAAGCGATTATTCACTCGATGACACCTTATGAACGCGAAAATCCAGATGTAATTAATCCGAGCCGAAGACAAAGAATAGCAAAAGGCTCTGGTACAGATATCACAGAAGTTAACAAATTGATTAAGCAATTTGAAGATATGAGAAAAGTAATGAAACAGTTCTCAGACCCATCAGCTATGGCAAAAATGCAAAGAATGATGAAGAATATGCCGGGTGGAGGAATGGGCAGATAATTTGAAAATTTAATTAATGATCAAGAGCCTCTCTGCACAATTTTCAGAGAGGTTGTTTATTTGCCACAAGAGTTTTTTTAATGGTAAGTTATCATTAGATTTTCAATCTGAGAAAAATTGAGAAAATGTGCTACATTTATGTTAAGATAAGTAACACTTTAAACTTACTCTGTTTATATTTACTTAGCATTTCTTATTAATTTAAGGCGAGATTGATTTGAATTCATTAAAAAATATTTTCGACAATGTTTTTAAAAGAAAGTCTACTGATGAGCATTCTTTCAGAATATTTGTAAATGCATATCAAGAGAAAGTCTTCCGCTTTATTTCATTATTTGTTAAGGATGAACTGGTTTGTGAAGAATTGGTCTCCGATGTGTTTTATACATTGTGGACAAAACGGGATGAGCTAGCGGATATCGATAACCTAGAAAGCTATGTCTTCATAACAGCAAAAAATAAAGCCTTCAATTTCCTCCGAAAAAATAAAATAGAACTAACGGACATCGATGAAGTAAATATTGATCTATTTCACAATACAGAGACTAACCCAGAGTCCATTTATATAGATCGGGAAACAATTGCTTCCTTGAACAAAGCTATAGAAGAACTTCCTAGTAAAACCAAATTAGCCTTTCTTTTAATTAGAGAGCAAGGCATGAAATATAAAGAAGCTGCTGATATTTTAGGAGTGTCTGTTAAAACTATTGAAAAGCAAGTGGCATTTGCAGTAGCCAGATTAAAGAAAGTATTACAAAAAGGCGATGGTTTATAGCGTTAAATAAAAAGATCTTTTTCTTTTTTAGTTTATGGGGGATTATTTTACGATGAGTGTCTTTAATCGCGTAAACTAAATCATTAAAAGTAGACATGAAAAAGATTGCTTTATTATTTTTTGCTATTCTCTTAGTTAATTCTACGATTCAAGCTCAAAAAGGAGAGGAAATTGCGTTATATACCAAGGTTCCAGGCGCCATAAATTCCGAAAATTATAAAGAACAAACAGAGACGGTTATAAATGTACATCCTGTACTATGGACAACTAGAATTTCAACACCAAACTTAATTTATTTTAAAGCTGCTGCTTTTTCTAAAACTAAAGCTGCCGTGATTATTTGTCCAGGGGGAGGCTATGGAGGCTTGGCTATTAGCCATGAAGGGTATGATATAGCGGAGAAATTTGCTGAAATAGGTATCTCTGCTTTTGTGTTAAAATATCGGTTACCAAGTGATGAGATCATGATGGATAAGAAAATTGGCCCATTACAGGATGCACAACAAGCTATAAAATATGTTCGTGAAAATGTATCTAAATATGGAATAGATCCCAATAAAATAGGAATTATGGGGTTCTCTGCGGGAGGCCATTTGGCATCTACTGCATCAACTCATTTCAATAAGAGCTATGTAGAAAATAAAAAGAATACAAGTTTGCGACCTGACTTTTCCATTTTGATGTATCCAGTAATTACTTTCGGGGAAAGTACACATATAGGCTCAAGAGAAAATCTCATTGGAAAAAATCCTCCTCAGGAACTAATTGATTTCTACTCTAATGAAAAGCAAGTAACAAAAGAAACCCCTATTACATTTATTATCCACTCTAATGATGATGATGTTGTGTCTATAGAAAATGCTTTCGATTATATAAGGGCACTAAATGCTTTTAGCGTAAAGAATGAAGCTCATATATATGCTGTTGGGGGACATGGTTATGGAATGGATTATAAAAGAGTAAATGATGTCTGGTTTGATAGGTTAATAAACTGGATGAAAAATAATGGTTTACTATAGTGCTAAAAAAGAAGATCCATTTCTCTTCGAAGATTAATTATGTCTTAAATATTGTTGAAAAGAACTGCTCATAAGTTTATAGGAAAATAAAATATCTTATGGGGGATTATTGTAAATCTAGTGTCTTTACTAGTGTAAGAAGCATAAGAAACATTATGGATATCAAACAAAAAGTATAACCGAACTCCCCAAAAAAATTAAGTAGTCTCATCGTTTTGCCAGATCTCAATATTTGGTGAATAGGGGATGCTATGTTTTAATAAAATGAAATTTTTTAATAAAGTTAACCAATAAAAAATGTAAACATGAAAAATCAATTATTACTAGTATGTATTTTGGTACTCTCCATTATGGGGTGTAAAAAATCAGACGATAATGGTGAAGCGTCTGTAGATTTAAAAATTGAAACCACGGCTATTGCTAATTTAACGGCAGTAAGCGTTAAAGCTGGAGGGGTAATCTCTGGCTCAGAACCTTTAAACGCAAGAGGTGTTTGTTGGGGTACTGAAAATAACCCTACGATAGAAGGAGGTAAATTTGTTGATGATATAGATGCTACTAAAGGAGAATATTCTGTTAAAATAAAAGGCTTAGACCCGGAAAAAATTTACTATATGAGGGCTTATGCAAAAACAAAATCGGGGAAAACAGTTTATGGGCAGGCAGTAGAAATTGCTACAAAAGCCTTAACTGCTTTAGCTGAATCTAATAGTTATTTAATAGGTTTTGATGATGCTGTAGTAATACCAATATCAAGAGCAAACAAAACCTCTCTGGGAACACAAATATCATCGACAGAAACTTTAACAGCAGAATTAGTGTGGATGGATAACTATGATGTCATTGATGATGTGAAAATTTTTGGCTCTGGCTCTTCTGCTAAAATTGTTGTTTCTGCAGGAAGTGTAAATGGAAATGCTGTGGTAGCTGTAAAGAATGCAAGTAATGAAATTAAATGGTCTTGGCATATTTGGGTAGTAGAAGATATAAAGACGATAGGATTGGTTACCCTACCTTCTGGAGCTAAAATTATGGACAGAAATTTAGGCGCAATTAACAAAACACCTGAAGATGCAGGAGCTATAGGTTTACAATATCAATTCGGTCGTAAAGATCCTTTTACGGCTTCTACTAGTTTTGGGACTCCAAGTGAGGTATTGTTAATTGACCTTGCGGGGACAAATCCGACCATTAAATTTGAGAATGGACCCAAGGCGCTTGCTTATTCAATAAAAAATCCTTTATCTTTTATTAAAAGTGCAGGTGTTGATTGGGAAGAAAATGGAAGTACACTATTTTGGACTAATGATTTAGGCACAAAAACTGTTTATGACCCTTGTCCTCTAGGCTATAAAGTTCCTGCAAAGGAAATTACAGAAGGTTTAGAAAAAACACATTTTAATACAGCTCAAAATGGAGGGTATCTATTTTTGTACAATAATCAAAATAATATTTTTCCATATACCGGTTATCGTGAAGGTAACGGAAATTTAGATGCTACCGCTTTTTCTGGTAATTTGTGGTTTAATAGTTCTTTGGAAGGATTTGCTTTTTTAACAACCTATCAAGACGGAGCAGTGCATCAAATAAACGGGTCTCCAAGAGTTAGAGCGATGTGTATACGCTGTATGCAGGAATAATTGAATTTTTGTAGATTAGTATTGTTATTTGGTGAAGCCTTTGGGGGATTTATTAAAAAAAGGTGTCTTTACCATAAGTAGTGAATTTATTAATTTTTATGGAAGAGCAGTTTTCTGAGTTAGTGTCAAAAATTCTTTCTGGTGAGGCTTCAGAGGAGGATAGAAAAGAATTTAGCCAAATTCTTTCTAACAATCCTGATTATAATTTAAAATATAATCAGTTGAAAGAATATTGGAACGCTGATGTTCGGCATAAAGTAATAAAGGACAGTGCGCAGGTTACAGATAAAATAATGGCTCGGATTAAAGATACAGAGGGTGTAATAAAAGAGAAAAAGAGCTCTTTAAAAATAGCTGTGGCTGCTGCTGTTATGTTTTTTATAACTACTTGTGTATTGTTATATCACGTTAACAAATCTTCTTCTGGCAATGTATATACTTATGCGGCGCAGGCTGTACCTGTTGAATACACTTTATCAGATGGTTCGAAAGTAACATTAAATAAAAATAGCTCTATTACGTTAGCTTCTGACTTTGGTGATAAATTTAGAGATGTAAAACTAGATGGAGAAGCTTATTTTGTTGTTTCAAAAGATAAGTCTCGGCCTTTTTCGGTCGAGACTAATGGAACCAGGACCAAAGTGTTGGGTACAAGTTTTAATGTAAAATCGAAAAATAACGAGGTAATAACAACTTTGGTCGAGGGGTCAATAATGTTTACATCAAATAATTTCGAAAAGGTTCTTAGTCCAAATGAGGAGTTGAGATACAATGTGGCCACTTCAAAATACGAAAAATACGTTTGTGATGTTCAATTGAATACAGCGTGGGTTTCAGGAAGATTTAATTATTCGGGGATTTCATTTGGAGCATTTGCCAATAAACTTGAGGCTATCTATGACAAGAAAATTCTTATAAAAGATAGTGAGTTAACTAACCATATTGTTTCTGCATCTTTTTTAGTAGAAGAACCAATAGAAGATATTCTTGATGCATTAAAAGGCGAACTGAAATTTAGCTATGTTGTCGACAGCGCTAATCAAATAAGAATCATGAGCAAATAAGTGTTCAACATATAAAAGCACCATATAAATAAACCTTAGAATTTCATTCAGATTTTAAGTTAAAACTAATCTAAATATTATTCGAATTGCGTTTTTACGCAAAAGGGAAGGCTATTGTCTAATATCTTCTAGATAACATTATGAAAAATAAAATATTAACCATGTCCTTAGTTCGTCACCTCATGTTGATGTATTGTTTTTTACATCTTTCTGGCTGTCGACAAATGGAACTTTTGTCTCCTTCAGCAGATAAAAGGCCAAATAAAGTAGCTCAAGGAGCACAGGAGAAATTTCTGTTATCAAATGATATGCGTATAGGAATTTATATGGCTCCGCCTTTTAGTTTCACTTCTTTAGGAAATTATCAGTGGATTAAAGATGCTAACGTAGATTTTATTCAAGACATTTCTATTCAACATATGGGCGCCAGTAAACTGGCCATGTTAGATATGGCGCAAAATGTGGGACTTAAAATGATTGTTGCCGACAACAGAATTAATGGTAGTGATGCGCAGATTACGGCTATGATGAATGACTATAATACACATCCAGCTGTTTTAGGATATTTCATTAAGGATGAGCCTACGCCATCTCAGCTTGCTGATGCTGCAACTAGGTATGGGAAGGTCTTAAATTACGATGGCACAAAAATACCTCATGTGAACTTATTTCCAAGTTATGCAACTGGTGCTTTGGGAAGCGTTGGTTACGAAACATATGTGAAACAATGGATAAACCTTGTTGGTGCTTCTCAGTTGAAGTATTTGTCAATAGACAATTATCCGTTTCTTTCCAATGGTACTTTTAGAGCAGTTGAATATTATCACGATTTGGATGTTATACGTAGAATGGGCCTGAAATATGGAATTAAAACATCTTCTTATCTGCAATCTGTAGGTGTACAAGGTGTTTTTAGAAGACCCAATACAGATGAACTTAGGTTTAGTGCCTATAGTAATCTAGCCTATGGCATAAAAATACCGGTTTGGTTTACATATTGGACACCAGAACATGAAACCGAGGTGTTTACTGATGGGATCATTGACCCAACCGGAGCGAAAACAAATCTGTATGACCCATTCCGGATCTTAAATGCAGAATTAAAAATGACAGGCAACCATTTGATGGATTTGAATGCAGTAGCCGTTTATCATACGGGGACAGCTATTCCTTCAGGAACCTCCAATGTACCTAATAATTTTTTGGTTAAACCAGTAGACAATAGCTTAGATTTTATAATTAGTCATTTCGTAAATCCTACAACTGCCCAGGAATACGTAATGATTGTGAATAAGTCGTTGACGACGGCTAAAAATGCTACGTTCCAAGCAAGTAACGTTGTTTCAAACGTCCAATGGGTGTCAAAGACAAATGGAAGTATTGTTGCTACAGACTTTAATCCCATAAATAAGCAATTTACATCTAATCTGTTGCCAGGAGAAGGAAGGTTATTTCCATTAACTATAGCTCAACCAGTGGGAACCGTATCTACACATTCAGGATCTGGAATCTCAGGTTTTGCTGACGGAGCAAAAACAACAGCAAAATTTAATTTCTTAACTAACACAAACATAGGAGTAGATAATGCAGGCAATGTATATGTGGCTGATATAGACAATCACTGTATTCGAAAAATCGATGTTAACGGCAATGTCTCCACTTTGGCCGGAAATCCAGGTATTACAGGTAATACTGATGGTGTAGGTTCAGGAGCATTATTTAATCATCCAACAGATCTAGTATTAGACAGTCAAGGTAACATCTATGTTGCAGATACGTGGAATTGGGCAGTGCGTAAAATTACGCCGAGCGGCGTTGTTACCACCGTATTAGGTTGGATTATTCCTTTCCCGCAAGGTATAACCCTTGATGAGGCTCAAGGAAAGCTATATTTAGTTAGTGCCCTACCTAGCGCTAGTAACGGCAAGTTATATGAACTAAGTCTAAGCGGAACATTGGTAACCAGAACCTTAGATAGAACTGTTACTGCGGGAGGAATTGTGCTGGATAAAAAAGGAGACTTGATTGTAGCAGATAATTTCAATTCGATCGTCTACCGTGTGAACAGATCCTCTTGGGAAACAGAAGTGATTGCGGGACAATCTGGAAGCCATGATCATGTAGATGGTGTAGGGACAAATGCAAGATTTTACCATCCTTGGGCTATAGACGTTGATCAGGACAACAATATTTATGTGGCAGGAGCGGGTAATCGCTTTGATGATCCTAATACATATGGGAAAGGAGCTAATATTCGAAAAATACATGCGAACACAAATAAGGTGACTACAGTTGCAGGGGATGCTGTTCAGGGATTTGTAGATGGGACAACCTTGGTGTCAAAATTTAATATTCCGTCCGGAGTTGCGGCCTACGAGAATATACTATACGTACTAGATCGAAATAACCTTCGTGTACGCAAAATAAGCTATTAACCATTTCTAATAGAATAAGGGCATTTATTGTATTAAATAATTTTTATGAAAAAAAGAATCAATAGTATAAAACGGAAGATCATCCAATTGGGCTTGTTTGTCTGTTTCTTGCTTGCGCAGCTAGTTGTTGTTCATGCGCAGGACGGAAGTTCAAAAGTGAGAAAGAGTATCCAATTGAATAATGTTACTGTTCAACAGCTTGTAGATCGGTTGGGAAAAGATTTCAAATATTCTTTTTTCATTTTAGATGATCAGGTAAGTAAAATGCGGGTTACGGTAAATAAAAATAGCGCAACCATTCATGAGATTTTGGAAGAAGCTTTTCGTTCAAAGGAAATAACCTACCAGATACAGACAAAAAATATAATCATATCAAAAAAGAAAGAAACGCAAACAAGCAGCTTCAATGAGCTTGAGAAATCGATACCGATAAAAGGACTGGTTGTTGATGCTAATAAACAACCAGTCATAGGAGCTATCATTGAGGTTAGGAATTCCAATCTGAAGGCAATTGCCGATGTAGACGGAAAGTTTAGCATAGAAGCACCAAGTAACGGCGAACTAATGGTGTCTTTTATGGGATATGGCATGCAGGTTGTCTCTCTTTCAGGAAAGTCTACCTATGAGATTGTACTTCAAGAGGATGTACACACTTTAGACGACGTGGTGGTGGTTGGGTATGGAACTCAAAAAAGGGCTAATCTTACAGGTTCTGTCTCTACTTTAAAAACAGAAAACTTAACTATTGCACCTATTACAAATGTTACCAATGCATTAACAGGGCAATTACCCGGACTTAGAACTAAACAAACTTCTGGAATTCCAGGGGCTGATGGTTCGCAATTAAGTATTAGAGGGTTTAGTAATCCTTTGGTTATTGTAGATGGGGTTGAAACTAATTTTGATAATATTGATGCTTCTCAAATAGAATCAATATCTATTCTAAAAGATGGTGCCGCCTCTGTTTATGGTGCAAGAGCGGGAAATGGGGTTATACTAGTGACTTTAAAAAGAGGAAAAGAAGGGAAAGTAACTGTTATAGCAAATGCCTCTCAGACGATGCAGAATTCTACAACATTGATTGCTACAGGAAGTTCTGGGCAAAGGGCAGAGTGGGATCGTGAAGCACATATAAATGCCGGATTACCCGCGTCACAAATTCCTTGGAAGTTATCAGATATTGAAGAATTTTATTCAGGTACGAACCCTAATTATTTAAATACAGACTGGTTCTCTGCAGCAATAAGACCTTGGGCTCCACAGCAAAATCACAATGTTTCTGTAAGTGGTGGAAGTGATAAAGTAAACTTTTATTCTTATGTAGGCTATAATAAACAAACAACTATTGCCAGAGAAGATGGAGGGGCATACGATCGTATAAATACGCAAATTAGTATGGATGCTAAATTAGCAGATAGGTTGTTGTTGTCCTCAAGTTTTAACTACATCGGTGAACTTAGAGATTTTACCTCTATGAATTTAGGACATTCCAATTTTTATAATTCCTTATATGAAAGTGATCCCAAATACCCTTTAACCTTACCAGACCCTACTATGCTATCTTATGCAGGGACTTCCACAGGAAATGCTGTTTTTGTTTCCAATAGAGGGTTGGCAGGTTATAGTAGAAATACTAATAAAAGCTTAAGGCTTAATTCTTCTTTAACTTATGATTTCAAAAACATTCAGGGGCTTAAGGCAAAAGCGTTTATAAACTATAATAGTGGTACTGGCTTTTCAAAAATATTTAGAAAGCAGCCAGATTTTTATTCTTACAGAGCGGCTACCGATGAGTATATTTTTGAAAGGAAGTCTGCTAACCCGACAATGCTTTATTTAGGCACCTCTAACTCAAGTGATATAACCCAACAATATTCATTTTCTTACGATAGAGTATTTGGTCATGATCATCGATTTTCAGGAATGATACTTCATGAAAGAATAGATTACAATAATGAAGGTTTTGATACGCAAAGAGGTAATTTAGCTTCGGAAGTAATAGATCAACTTTTTGTTGGTGACCCTAACACTGCCTCAAATAATGGATCTGCCTCTGAAATGGCTAGAAAAAGTTATGTTGGACGTTTCAATTATGGGTATAAGGATAAGTATTTAATTGAAGCCATATTTAGGGCAGACGCTTCTGCAAAATTTCCTAAAGAAGGACGATGGGGCTACTTTCCTAGCGTTTCGTTAGGTTGGGTATTGTCAAAAGAAAAGTTTCTGGCTAATTCGCGAAATGTAGACAATATAAAGCTAAGAGCAAGCGCAGGGCAGTCTGGAGATGATGGAATTGGTAATTACCAATATTACGCAGGATATTCTTACGATATGTCCTATATTTTGGGAGACGACATAAGACAAGGTCTTTATTTAACGGGTTTAGCAAACTCAAACCTTTCTTGGGAGAAATTAGGAATATATAATGTAGGTTTAGATTTTTCCCTTTTCAATAGAGGCATTTATGGTACGGCAGAAGCGTTCTACCGTCTAAGAGAAGGCATACCAGGATATAGAGTTAACTCTGTGCCATCAAGCTTTGGTGCGGCATTACCTCTGGAAAATATGAATAGTATAGATACCAGAGGGTTTGAGTTTGAACTAGGAACAAAGGGTAAAATCAATCAAGTGTCATATGATATTTCTGCAAATATATCTTGGGCTAGAAGCAAATGGGTAAAGTATGATGAGCCTGAATATGCAGATGCCGATATGAAAAGAATTAATGGAGTGCAAGGTAAATGGACAGATGAAAGATGGGGATATGTTTCGGATGGGTTATTTGAGTCTATGGATGAAATTAGAGATTTACCGTATACATATGTTGACTTGGGAGGAAATGACGGTATCCGTCCAGGTGACGTAAAATATGTTGATCTTAACGGAGATGGTAAACTTGATTGGAAAGATAGAATTGAAATAGGTAAAGGAACAGTTCCTAACTGGATGGCTGGTTTACTATTTAATGTTTCATATAAAAATTTTCATCTGAATAGTGTTTTTCAGGGAGCTTGGGGTTACACCACTTATATCGATTTAGAAACTGCTCCAACAACGCTTAAATATGATAATAGATGGACCAGTGAAAAAAATAATTCAGATGCACTGGTTCCAAGGCCAGGAAGTAAAAATGTAGCCAATTGGTGGTATTCAGACTATAGAAATCATAATACTACCTATTTAAGACTAAGAAGTCTCTCTTTAGGATATGAGTTTAATGAAAATATATTAAAGTCATTAAAAATGAGTAAACTAAGAGTTTACGCCGCAGGAAGTAATCTTTTTACAATAACAAATTTATCTAAGTTAGGTGTCGATCCCGAAGCACCGGAAGGAAGTGCGGCATATTACTATCCACAGCAAAGAACTGTCAGTTTAGGTGTAAGTTTAAATTATTAGTACAACAGTTAGGTATGAAAAAGATATATATAGCAATTGTTTTATTTGGGACTTTATTTAGTTCTTGTAAAGATGATTTATTGGATAAGGCTCCTCTTGATAGGTTTACAGACGCAGTAGTATGGAAAGATCCAGCATTAATAGATGCGTTTTTACTATCTCAGTATGCATATACTCCGGTAATGATAAACGATGCTACCACAGTATTTACAAGTTGGGATGGTTCCCCTTCAAATAGAGATCCGCGTAGTGGAAACCTGAGATATTGGTTTGGAAATAGTGCCCAAACATTTGGTACAGGATTATCTATAGAGATTAGTGATGAAGCCAAATATACTTCTGGAGCGTGGACAAATGTTTTAGCAGAGAAAATATTTGGTATATCTGCAGAGGGAGGTGTTATGGAATGGTGGGAAAACTCTTACTATACGATAAGAAATCTCAATGAATTTATAGAGAGAGTTCCCTCTTCGCCTTTAAGTGATAGAAAAAAAGCTATTAGAGTCGCTGAAGCTAGATTTTTGAGGGCATTCTGTTATTTTGCTATGGTTAAGCGATATGGCGGAGTTCCTTTGCTAACCACAGTTCCTCAGTTAGACTCTCCAGAAGAGCTATTGTATCCTAAACGAAATACAGAGCAAGAACTGTGGGACTTTATTATTAGTGAGACTAAAGAAATTTCTGAAATATTACCACCCGTTCAAGATGAATACGGTAGAGCAAATAAATGGGCAGCACTATCTTTACATGCCAGAGCCGCATTGTTTGCAGGAAGTATTGCAAAATACGGAACATTAAATGCCAATAAATTAACGGGATTACCATCAAATTTATCTCAATCTTATTTCCAAAAAGCATATGATGCCTCTAAGTCTATAATTGAAGATTCACCTTATAAACTGTATACTGATGACGTGAGAGGGAACGATTTAGAAGGAAGGGTGCAAAATTTCAAGAATATTTTTCTTAAGAAGAGAAATTCGGAAATTATTATGGCTAAACAGCATGGTGGAAAAAGTTTTGATCCGGGAGGTGGCACAAGTACATGGTCTTGGGATATTTGTCATGCGCCACGTCCGTCTGTATGGGGACAAGGGAATTATCAGGCTCCATATTTAGAATTAATAGAGGCTTTTGATTACATAGATGGTACTTCCGGAACTCTGGATAGAAACTATGTTCAATCAAGATTGTGGACTATGGATGAATTATGGAAAAATAGAGACCCTAGATTTTATGCTTCTATATGGACTAATGGAACGCCGTGGAGAGACGCTGTTGCAAGCAATTTTGGAAAAGATACAATAAACTTTCATCAAGGTTTAATTACCGAAGATGGCACATTGCTTACAAATTTTACAGCTTCTTACAAAGGCATGCCCGCAGTTGGTGACCAATCTTATTTTCATGCTTCTACGGGTATTGCGAATACTGGTTTTGGTATTATGAAGTATTTAGACCCTACTGCAAATAATATGATTTGGCTAATGGAATCTCGGACAGACTATGCAATATTCAGATTAGGTGAAACATATCTGAATTTTGCAGAAGCAGCGTATGAATTATCTAGAACTAATGATGCATTAATAGCAGTTAATGAAATCAGGTCTAGAGCGGGTGTGCAACAGTTATCTTCTATTACTATGGATAAAATTCGTAAAGAAAGACAAGTAGAATTAGCTTTTGAGAATCATAGGTATTGGGATTTAAGAAGATGGCGTGAGGCAGAAACAAAATTAAGTAGACCATTTAGTGGAATTCAATATGTTTTAGATTATAGCACAAAAAAATACAAGGTTTTAATACACGATAGGATTGATGGAGAAGTAGACCCGACGTTTCCTGTTAGAAATTATTATTTCCCAATAACAGTTGCCAGAAGAGGACAAAATAAAAATTTAGAAGAGAATCCAGATTATAATTAGAATAAAATGATGATACGTAAAATACAGTTATTAGTCTTTTTTTATTTATGCAGTATACTGTGTGTATTAGCAGCAAAAGAGAAGTTGAGTATTGTACCTTATCCCAATAAGGTGCAAATACTTGACGGGGTTTGTGATCTTTCTAAAGGGGTTAATGTTTTTGGTAACGAGTTGATTAAAAAGCAAACTTACTCTTCTTTAGAATATGATTTTGGGGTTTCGAAGAATAAAAAGGGCGTTAAGATATCTTATGATTTTTCTCCTGAGGTTAAAAACAAAGAAGGATATATTCTAAGGATAGATGATGACGCTATAAATATAAAAGCTTCAAGTAATGAAGGTCATTTTTATGCTTTACAAACATTAAAGCAATTGGTGTCTAATAAAAAACTACCTCAGGTAGAAATTATTGATGAACCAAGGTTTTCTTGGAGATCTTTTATGCTAGATGAAGCAAGGCATTTCCATGGAAAAAAAGTCGTTAAGAATTTATTGGATGAAATGGCGGCTTTAAAAATGAATACCTTTCATTGGCATTTAACAGATGATGCAGGATGGAGAATTGAGATCAAAAAATATCCTCTGCTAACCAAAATAGGAGCTAAAAGAGATAGCACACAAATAGAAGATCCAACGTTACAAGTTCCTGGAGAAACAGGAGATCCTGCATATGATGAGTTTCTTAGAAGATATCAAAGTAATAAATTCGACGGAAAACCTCATCAAGGACATTATACTCATGATGATATTAGAGAGATAGTTGCTTATGCCAGAGATAGAGGTATTCAAATAATACCGGAAATAAGTATGCCCGGACACGCTTCTGCAGCAATAGCAGCCTACCCTTGGCTGGGTGCGCTTGGTCAGGAAATAAAAGTACCTGTTCGTTTCGGAGTTATGGAAAATGCTTTTGATCCATCATCAAAAAAAACTATTCAATTTTTTAAAGATGTTCTTAAAGAAGTTAGCTCTCTTTTTCCCGCGCCATATATTCATATAGGAGGAGATGAAGTAAAGCATGACCAATGGAAAGCATCTCAAAATATCACTGGAT
>NZ_JBEBVH010000077.1:0-15620 GCF_040392825.1 Pseudopedobacter sp. | reverse complement strand
TTAACCAAAGCTCCGGTAGACTATGCTGCGGTTTCTTTATCAGCAGCAAAGCAAACGAAATCTATTAATGGTTCTTTAGCAGATGATAGGGGTACTTTTAAACTGGAAAAAGTAGTGCCGGGAAAATACAGACTGACCATTTCTTTTATTGGTTATAATACTAAAATTATAGAACCGGTAACCACCACCAACGGTAAACCCGATTTAAATTTAGGAACTATTTTATTGGTTCCTAACAGCAAAATATTACAAGAAGTTGTGGTTGAAGGACAAGCCAACGTTATCGAAAATAAAATTGATAAGCTGGTTTACAATGCAGAGAAGGATGTTACTGTTTCTGGCGGAACAGCGGTAGATGTACTTAGAAAGGTGCCTTTGCTATCAGTAGATTATGACGGGAATGTTTCTTTAAGGGGAAGCTCCAATATCAAAGTTTTAATAAATGGAAAACCTTCGGGGACAATGGCTGGCAATATTGCTGATGCTTTGAAGGCAATTCCGGCAGACCAAATCAAGAATGTAGAAGTAATTACATCTCCATCCGCAAAGTATGACGCCGAAGGAACTTCAGGAATTATCAACATCATTACCAAGAAAAATAATCTGGAAGGAATAAGCGGTTCGGTAAATGCAGGAGTTGGTACCAGACAAAATAGCGGGAATATCAACTTAAATGCGAAAAAGGGAAGATTAGGTTTGTATGCAAATGCCGGAGGGCATTATTCCTGGCCACAAACGTCTATTATCAGCTTCGAAAGAATTAATGATAATGGAGATTTTAATAAACAAAACGGAGAAAGTACAACAGAACGTTTAGCCACTAATGGATCTTTAGGGGCAGATTATGATTTCAATAAATATAACTCTATCAGTTCCAATTTAAAACTCAATTGGTTTCAGTTCAGTTTTGATGGGTTTAATGATAATATCAATCAGTTCGGCGGAGTTGAAAATCTTTTTAAAAGGATAACAGATAATAAAAATAAAGTTATCGGTTATGATTGGAATAATGATTATACCCATAAATTCAAAAAGGAAGGACAAGAGATATCCTTTGCATGGCAACTGAGCCGAAGTGAGTTGAATAATGATTATAACTCTTATATCGACCAAAGACTCAGAAAAGAAATTGGTGCCAGTGATGCGATCAATAAAGAGTCGACTTTTCAGTTAGATTATACGCATCCTTTTAAAGGAATTACTTTAGAAACGGGGGCAAAAGCGATTATCAGAAATATAGACAATGATTCTAAAGTAGATAGTACCGATTTGTCGGGGGAAAATAGAATTCCTGTACCCAACAGGAATTTCATTTACGACTATAACCAAAATGTATATTCTGGTTACGCCACTCTGGGTTTAACTCTAGCTAAAAAGTACGGTATAAAAGCCGGTGCAAGATATGAGCGGACAGAGATTGATGGTAATGATGCCGGAAGTGGAACTTTTGAACCATTTAAAAATGAATATGGAAACCTTGTTCCAAGTGTGGTTGTTTCAAGAACATTCAAAAACTTCCAGACTGTAAAACTAAGTTATAATAAGCGGATTCAAAGACCGAGCGTTTTCTTCCTGAATCCGTTTAGAAATGCAGCCGATTTTTATAATCAATCCGAGGGTAATCCATACCTGTCTCCAGAGATATCCGACAATTTTGAATTAGGATATTCAAGATTTATTAAAACAACGGTAATTAATGCAGCGGTATATTACAGAACTACAGAAGATGTTATTGAAAATGTGGTGAAGCAAATAGATATTGATGGAAAGAGCGTTTCTTTAACCACATTCGAGAATGTTGGACGTAACAACTCCTTCGGTTTTAATTTCTTCGGATCTGTTAATCCTGTAAAGCCATTAACATTAAGGGGGAATTTTAATGTCTATACTTACGACATCAGTTTGGGACAAAGTAGTGCCAATCTTTCTAATGCAGAAGACAAAACTTATCTAATGTACAATGCATTTTTAAGTGCAACCTATGCTTTCCCTAAAGGCCTGACGTTCGAGACTTTCTTAATTACCAATTCGCCGAGGAGAACTTTCCAGGGAAAAAATCCTTCTTTCAATATGTGGAATCTGGGGCTTAAAAAAGAGTTGTTCAATAAAAAAGGAAGTATAGGAATTAACGTAATAGATCCCTTTAATAACAGAAAGAACTTTAAGTCTGAAATCAACGGAGATGGGTTTGTTCAGAAAAACAATTTCTCTATACCATTCAGATCAGTAGGCGTAAACTTTAGCTGGAGATTTGGAAACCTTAAAGTGAACCAGAATAATAAAAGAGGCGTTAAAAATGATGACCTTAAACAAGGTGAAAGCGGTGGAGGAATAGGACAATAAGTTTATTAGTCATTATTTGAATTGTTCATCAATCAAGACGAGATTCTTTAGAAAAGTACACCGGTTATCGGACTGCTAACCGGTGTATGCTACTTCATGCATAATCGATCTTCGGGGTTTGGGTTTGCCAATTTTCAGCTAAATAAATTCTATCTTTGCATCGCAAATTATTAGGAAATGGAAATTTTAGGTGTATCCGAGCGAAATGAAGCATTAGCAGAAGAGCTACAAGAAAGAGTTGATATTGTTGTACATAAGCTGAAATTTTTCCCGGATAAGCCACAGATAGCCTTTATTTCTGATTTAAATGAGATCGTTGTTGCTTATGACGAGCCACTAAATAACATTGTAAGCAAAGCGGGAGGGAATTTGATTTATGCCAATAGCTGGGAGAGTTTAATTGACATGAACCCGGATATACTGATTTTGTCTTTAAATGGCGAAAGTATAGAAAGTAGCTTGCCGAAAGTTTCAGGCCTTATACAAATGCCAAATTTTACTGAATTAAAAGCGGTAAAGGAAAATAAAATTTTTATTCTTAAGAATAACCTCTTAAAATCAGAATCTGCTACAGACAAGGTAGATGTTCTGGAAGCATTAGCAGAAATGATTACACCGAAATATTTCAACTTCGGTTTAGAAGGCAATGTATGGATTAATTTCTCGGTTTCTTTTAATTAATATGGTTCATAACCACATGTTTTTGTTTTTCGGCAAACTCATTAAATAAATCCTCAGAAATTCTTTCATAAAGACTTAGTATACGCAGGCTAAGTGGTTGGTCGTTTTTATTAAACGGTGGCTGGAAGTGCTCATATTCATTTTCTATAAAGCCTAATCTCTGATAAAACTGTAGCCGTCTTATTGAAATTTCATCCAAAGGATGTTCAATCTCCAGAATAACAGGTATTTGTTGTACTTTTATAAAGTCCTGTAGAATGGATTTTCCTAAACCCTGTCCCTGTCCAGCCCTTGCAATAGCTAAATGTTCAACGAAAATAAAATTAGGGAATGTCCAATAGGCTAGAAATCCTTTTAAGGTATTTTCTTCAATATAGATGTTGAGGGTATATTCCTGTTTAAGAAAGATTTCTTGTTGCTGCAAAAAGTTTCTCTTTTCTTCTTTTGGAAAACTTTCGTTATAGACCATCCAAAAATTATCAAAAAACAGATGATTGCTATTATGAACTCTTTGAGCTATCATATGCTGTTGTAAATTAAAATTTAATAAACTTATCTATCTGTTGATTGATGAATTTAATACTGTCTTCTGTAATAAAATGTCCTAATTCGTTTAAATCTTTATTAATATAGGTGAGATGGATTTTTAGCGGCATAACATTCAAATGCATATAATTACATACCCCCGTGAAATGATCAATACCTCTTATATTCCCGTATTTGCCGGAAGATAAGCCCACTAAAGCAGCCTTTTTTTCATAGAAAGAATCGGGGAAGTCACAGGCATCAATAAATAGTTTGAGAATGCCAGGGAAACTACCATTATATTCGGGAATAACGAAGATGAATTTATCTGCCGCGTTTACCTTTTTTAATATGCCTGAAAAAGCTTCACTACGTTTGCCATAAAGGTCGGTTACGGAAAGATTATCAGGAAGATCCGTTAGAGAAATAATTTCCGTTTCGTACTGTTTTTCGGCTAATATTTTCTGATAATATTTAGAAACTTTTAACGTATTACTGTTGAGTCTGTTAGTTCCTGATATTATTAAAGTCTTCATTTATGTGTATAAATCGTGTAAACCTGTTGAAATTGGTATTGTATAAATTTGTATCTTGTGCCCATCTGTAAATAGGGCCCAAAGTGCCCGAAATTACGAATTATTATATAATTGGGATTACAATAAAACCGAAGAATATAGCTTTAGTGTTTAGATGAGTAAAATAATAGCGATTGCCAATCAGAAAGGCGGAGTAGGCAAAACTACTTCATCTATAAATTTAGCAGCTAGTTTAGCTGTTTTGGAATACAAAACTTTAATTGTTGATGCCGATCCTCAGGCTAATTCTACTTCAGGAATTGGTTTTGATCCTCGTACGATTAAAACAAGTATTTATGAGTGCATCATTAGCGACGTTGACCCAAGAGAGGCCATAAAGAAGACAGATACTCCAAATCTGGATTTGCTGCCAGCTCATATAGATTTGGTAGGTGCCGAGATAGAGATGATTAACTTACACGAACGTGAGTACAAAATGAAAAACGTTCTTGAAAAAGTTAGAGATGACTATGATTTCATTATCATAGATTGCTCTCCTTCTCTGGGTTTAATTACTATTAACGCGTTAACTGGCGCAAATTCGGTGATTATCCCCGTTCAGTGCGAATATTTTGCATTGGAAGGATTGGGTAAGTTGTTGAATACAATTAAAATTGTGCAAACAAGACTAAACCCTGAATTGGAAATAGAGGGTATCTTATTAACCATGTACGATGTACGTTTAAGATTATCTAATCAGGTAGTAGAGGAGGTACGTTCTCACTTTGAAGATTTGGTTTTCGAAACTATTATCGCCAGAAATACAAGATTAAGTGAAGCACCAAGTTTTGGTGTTTCGGTTATTATGCATGATGCCAATTCTAAGGGAGCAATTAATTACCTGAATTTGGCACGAGAGATTATACGTAAAAATGGAATGTCGCATAGTGACGAGGTTTCTATAAAAGACGCAGAGAATAAGTAATGAGCAAAGACAGAAAATTTGGACTAGGAAAAGGCTTAGGTGCATTGTTGAACGATACCCCTGAAGTGCAACGCAGCACTTATTCACAACAGGTAACAGAAACAAATCCTGGCTCAGTTTCCGTAGGTTCTGTAAATAAAATTTTAATCAATCAAATTGAAGTAAATCCTTTTCAGCCCCGCTTTGAGTTTGACGAGGAAGCTTTGCAGGAATTGTCGGAGTCTATTAAATTACAGGGACTCATTCAGCCAATTACCGTAAGAAAAGTTGGAGATAACAGATATCAGTTAATCTCTGGAGAACGAAGATTAAGGGCTACGAAAATGGCTGGAATAAATGATATTCCTGCTTATATCCGTACAGCCAACGACCAACAGATGTTGGAAATGGCTTTAATCGAAAATATCCAGAGAGAAAATTTAAATGCAATAGAGGTTGCTTTGAGTTTTCAAAGGATGATTGATGAGTGTGATCTGAAGCAGGAGGAGCTGGGAGACAGGGTATCTAAAAACAGATCTACCATAACGAATTACCTGAGATTGTTGAAATTGCCACCAGTAATTCAGGCAGCAATCAGAGACAATCAGATTTCTATGGGACATGCAAGAGCGCTTATTAATGTAGAAGATCCTGCAAACCAGCTATTTATTTTTCAGGAGATCATAGATAAAGATCTGTCAGTTAGAAAAGTAGAGGAATTGGTCAGGAATTTGAAGCAGAATGAACAATCAAAATCTGATAACGCGAAAAAAGCTGATGGCATTTCCTTTCAATATCAAAAAATACAGGACGATCTTTCATCAAAATTCGCGACAAAAATTAAGATGAAAGTAGGAACAAATGGAAAAGGAAGTATAGAAATCCCTTTCCTGTCTGATGACGATTTAAATAGAATTCTAGAGCTTCTAGATTGGTAGTAGAAATGATGAGGTATGTGTTCGCTATACTTTTATTGTTTGGTCTTGCTCTTAACCTAAAAGGGCAGGAGCTGGATTCTATTTCCAAACAAGTAATTAGAGAAGGAAAAGATACCGGTCCGGCAATAAAAGAAAGAGGGAATACGCTTTTTAAAGATACCAGTAGTTTACAATCTCCAAGAAAGGCTGTTCTGAGGTCTGCAATAATTCCAGGCTGGGGACAGATCAGAAATAAAAAATGGTGGAAAGTGCCTTTAGTGTATGGTGGCTATGTTGGAGTAGGGTTATATTATGAATTTAACCAGCGTTATTATAAAATATTTCTCAAAGAAAGTCAGGCAAGAAAAGCGGGAACAACAGAATATCCTGAATATGCTTTTGCATTAGATGAGCAGATTTATAATACAAAAGATTTCTACAGAAGGAACAGAGACTTGGCTATTATAGCCTTTTTTGCTTTTCATTCTTTACAGATGATAGATGCTTATATAGATGCCCGTTTGGCAACTTTTGATGTAAGCGACAATCTTTCAATAAAAATCCAACCGTCAATTTATACACCAACGTATGCCGGAGCGGCTTTTCAAGCGCCGGTCCCTATGTTAAAATTAAGCATAAAATTATGAAAATAGCATTGTTGGGTTATGGGAAAATGGGCAAAATGATAGAAGGGATTGCTCTGGACCGTAACCATGAAATTGTTCTTAAAATAGATGAAAATAACGTCGATGAGCTGACAATAGAAAATTTGCAGAAAGCAGATGTAGCCATTGAGTTTAGTACCCCGCATACAGTTTTAAATAATATTTATAAATGTATTGAAGCAAAGGTGCCTTTGGTTGTGGGCACTACCGGGTGGTACGGCCACTTGCAGGAAATAAAAGATGCTTGCATTGCTGCAGATACATCTGTAATGTATGGCTCTAATTTCAGTGTTGGAGTCAATATTTTCTTCCAGATTAGTAAGATGGCAGCTAAAATGATGAATAATTTTTCTGACCAATATGATGTATGTATGGAAGAAATTCATCATATTCATAAATTGGATTCTCCCAGCGGTACGGCTATTACTATAGCAGAAGATATTTTGGACGAATTTAAGGATAAGAAGCAATGGGTAGATGTAAATTCTGGTAATGCAGATGATGTAACATTACATAAGCCAGAGAATCTAACCATAAATTCTTTTAGAGAAGGCGAAGTTCCGGGAACCCACGTTGTGCTTTATGATTCGGACGTAGATAGAATAGAATTAAAGCATATTGCCCACGGACGTCAAGGGTTTGCTTTAGGGGCTGTTTTGGCAGCTGAGTGGTTACCTGGTAAAACAGGATTCTTCTCTGTAAAAGAAATGTACGATTTCAAAGTTTAATTAAGAAGCGAATGAATTTGAAGTTTTGGCAAAAAAGCGATAAAGAAAAAAAAGCTAAAAAGAAAAAGAGTGCAACCAGAGAATGGTTAGATGCAATCATTTTTGCCGTTATTGCAGCTACAATTATTAGAGGCCTGTTTATAGAAGCTTATACTATTCCAACCGGATCTATGGAAAGATCTTTATTGGTAGGCGATTTTCTATTTGTAAGTAAAGTGAATTATGGTGCCCGTACACCAATTACTCCAATTTCTTTCCCGTTTGCGCATCATACTATGCCAATTACAGGAACAAAAGCTTATTGGGATGGTTGGCAATTGCCTTATCACAGATTGCCTGGTTTACAGAAAGTAAAGCGGAATGATGTTGTGGTATTCAACTATCCAATGGATGCGGATGAACCTTTAAACAGACCGATTGATAAGCGTGAAAACTATATTAAAAGATGTTTGGCTATAGGCGGAGATACATTGGTAATTAATGACGGTGTAGTTTCTGTAAATGGTAAAGTAGCAGATTTACCGGAAAGAAGCCAGACAGAATATTATGTGAAAACCAATGGAGTAGATTTTAATCCGATTGCTATGGCTGATCTGGATCTGGATCTGGTACAGAGGCCAAGCAGAGACGTTTACGTTTTTGCGATGCCTAAATCTGAAGTTGAAAAACTGAAAGCATTTTCCAATGTACAGGACATTAAAGAAATCTATAGCGAAAAAGGAGAATATAGAGATGAAATTTTTCCTCATGATCCCAGACATGCCTGGAATCAGGATAACTATGGTCCAATTATTATCCCTGCTGAAGGTTGGACAGTAAAATTAGACTCTAACAATTTCTCTATTTACGAAAGAGCAATCAGGATTTATGAGAATAATAAATTAGAAATAAAAGATGGCAAATATTATATCAATGATAAAGCAGCCGATTCTTATACTTTTAAACAAAATTATTATTGGATGATGGGAGACAATCGCCATAATTCAGCAGATTCGAGATACTGGGGTTTTGTACCAGAAGATCATATCGTTGGTAAAGCTTTATTTATATGGATGAGCTGGAATGATCAGGGGTCTTTCCTTTCTAAAATAAGATGGAACCGATTATTTAGAGGTATACATTAACAAAAAAGGAGGTTTAAAACCTCCTTTTTTGTTATCTGAATTTAAATTATAATAATCTCTTATCCCAAATAAAATCATCAATCTCTAATATTCTGACCTTTTTATCGTAATCAGGGTGTTTAGTATTAATCAGAAAATTGTTCTCTTTCTGAATAATTGCCGAAGGAACTTTTAAGATCAATTTTTTAGCTTTTTTATACCAATTCGAACCTAACTCCTGCGAAAAAGAATAGTTCTTTATAGACTGCCATTGTTTTGGTAAAAGGTTAATGTCTAATTCGTCAATATCGGTTTCATTAATATCTAAACAGATAACAACTATTTTATATGAAGATTCTATATTTATTGAATTTCTATGAACAACCAGTTCTAGGGTAGAAAATGCTCTGGAACTTCCCGTATAAATAACAAATTCATTAACTTTATTCCATCTGTTTGCAATACCAGATGCTTTTAGAGGAATTTCTGTAAACTTTTCTTTCCTGATATTATAGACCAGCATTTATACGTTTTCTCCAAATTCCATGGCAGTTAACCTATCGTCTATGAATCTTATACCTGAAATGGTATCAAGAAAATCCATAGGAGCTTTATTGTCTAACATATAATTGTTAGACGTTAACCACTTTTCAAAATTTTCCTGAGATTCAAAAACATCAAAACCATGTTTATAAAGAGATAATAATGATACAATATGCTCTTTTGTATTGCCCTTTAAGTGGCTTTCTTTGTTTTTGTAATTTCTAAAAGTTTTTGTAGTAATATTTAGCCAATTAGAGATTGTACTCTCGTTTACATTCGCAATCTCATCTAAAATTTTTATATAGCGATTGTCTATAGTTCTGGTGCTGATATAAGAATATATGCTGGTAGAATCATTAACAGAAAGTATTTCGTCAATAACTTTATAAGCCTTGTTTTTATCAGAAACTATAGTGGCCATAACTTTTTATTTTTAATAACACAATTTAGGGAATTTTTCCTGATAAAAGAAGTAAAATTACCCTTTTTATTAAAATTACCAAAGTTCCTATTTAAAAGGAGCTTGTGCTGGCAAGTTATTTCAATTTCTCAATACCAAACTTCTCTGCAACCTCATTCAAATCGTTTACGACTACGTCTATCAACGGAATTCCGTTTTTTCTTCTGTCTATTTCCGCTTCATATTCCGGTTCTCCGGGAATAACAACAGGTTGGTCAGGAGTTATCGGAGTAGCTTGTTTAAAGCGATCTATCCAATTATCCATGTGTGATTTGAATTCATCTACAGGTCTAAAACCATCTACTCGCATAGCGCCTAAAAAATGTCCTAAACCTTGTCCCGGTTGATTAGGTAGCGGATCCATGAAAGCAACAAAAGGTGGAGCCCAGGGGCCGTAACTTGCGCCAGACAGCACTGCCGATAAAATATCTACTGTAGCGCTTAAACCAAATCCTTTATGGCTGCCATGTTCCCTGTCTGATCCTAAAGGCAGTAACGAACCACCTTCTTTCAACCCGTGTGGGTTAGTTGTAGTATTTCCACCTTTATCTTGTATCCAGCCCGCAGGAACGTCTATTCCTTTTCTCTGTGCTATTTCCAGTTTGCCATTGGCTGCGGTTGAAGTAGCCATATCAGTAATAAACGGAGGGTATTTTCCAGCAGGAAATGCATAGCATATGGGATTAGTACCCAACATTCTTTCTGTAGAGAAAGTTGGCGCAACGAGAGGACTTGCATTGGTTACTGCAAAACCAACCATATCTTGTTCTACAGCCATTAATGCATGATAGCCGGCAATACCAAAATGGTTCGAGTTTTTTATGGCAATCCACCCGGAACCTGCAATTTTTGCTTTTTCTATAGCTACTTTCATAGCAAACGGAGCAACAACAAGTCCCAACCCGGCATCTCCGTCTATCGTAGCTGTAGAGGGTGTTTCGTGTATTATTCTGATATTCGGTTTAGAATTTATTCTGCCCTTTTCCCATAACCTTACATAACCTGTAAGTCGGGCAACACCATGAGAATCTACACCTCTTAAATCAGCTTTTAACAATACATCTGCAGCCAGAGCTGCGTGACCGTCTGAGCAGCCCATACTTTTAAAAACGCTTTCTGTAAAGCTTCGTAGGGTGCTTTCTTCAATAATAGAATATTCGTTCATTAGGAAAGAATTGTATACTTAAAATCCAGAGGATGCAAGTTTTTAAGAAGAGCAGGAATAAAATCTTTACCATATTTCACGTAAAACATTCCAAAATTCTCTTTACGTTCTTGCAAAGTACCCTTGGGAAATAATATCTCCTTAATATTTTCTATGTTGTTTAGGGCTTCTGAGTGATTTTTCTTTTCTGCCTTTAATAATTTCTTTTCTAAATTACCCATGGCTTTTTGCAGGCGTATTTTTATAGCCTGTGTACTTGGAGCAAGGGTAGGATCTACTTTATATGCTCTCAGTTTTAACTTTTCGAAGATACAATCTATCTCTCTCCATTCATTATCAATACTTAAATCATGATCTGTAGACTTTAAGACCCATTCATTTTTAAGATCCTCTTTGTCTCTGAAAATATCCCGATAAGAAAAACCTAAGCGTTCCAATTTCTGATCTATCTTCTGGCTGGATATAGAAGCACAATTTCTTAGGATCAGAATAGGGAAATCTATATTATAATAATCGAAATTAGATTTTAATTGTAGCCAATAAATCAATTCTGCAGGACCACCAATATAAGCTAGATTTGGTAGAATAACTTCCTGATATAGTGGTCTCATGACTACATTAGGGCTAAATCTTTCCGGATGGTTTGTTATTTCCTGTCGAAGCTCGGGCTCAGAAAAAGAGATAGCTGTATGCAATACTTTATAACGGCCGTCTTCAAAAAGGATTCGTTCGCGTAAATTGTCTAATAAATAGAAAAAGTTAATTTCCCGTGGATTTACCTGTGGATTTATACCTGCGTTTGCGAGAGCATCATTAGTAGTAGTTATATTTCGATAGCTGTTTTCGGAAATAATATCTTCGGCAATAATATTTGAAAATTGAGCTTTTAGCTGTGCATCATCTGCATCTACGATTACCAATCCATAATTTCCAAAAAGTTTATTTACTAAATGTCTAGTTGCATTGGCCAGATTATTTTCATTATACGCCTCCTCTATAATTTGTGCAAGATCCGTGGCATTCTCTGATATTCCCAGCGTACTGATATACTCCGCAATAGTAGCTTTAATTTTATCTGTAGAAATTCGCCCCGTAGCTCCGTTAACTTCTGTTTCCCAGGCTACTTTTTTGGAGTTAATGTAAGTATGGTTAATCTCTGCAAAGTCATGGTCTTCTGTAGCCATCCAATATACCGGAACAAAGTCAGATTCTGGAAATCTGATCTTTAAATCCCTGGCCAGATTGATAGCAGAAACTATTTTGAAAATAAAATATAGTGGTCCGGTAAATAAATTAAGTTGGTGTCCCGTAGTAACTGTGAAACAGTTTTCATTTTTTAGTAGCTCTATATTTTTCTGAAGTTCCTGAGAGATCTCCAAACTTTTATATTGCTCTTTTAAGACGCTATTTAAAACAATTCTGTTTGCTGTATTTTTTTTTGTAGAGAGAAGCTTATCAAAACCATCTAAGGTAGCTGGCTGATTATAAAAAGGTTTTAACGATGCATCATTTTCGATGTACCTGATTGCTGCCGAAGAGAAAGAACGAGTCTCTTTATAATCAATATAGTGTGCTTCCATAAAATAGCGAAAATATAGAAATTGAAAATAAACTCATCAAACTGTGAGTTTATTTTACAATTCTTCCATAAAGATCGAAATCTTCTGCTCTTTGTATTTCTACATTTACGAATGAGCCTACAGTAGCGTAATCTGTACTGGCGTTTAAAAGAACCTCGTTATCAACCTCAGGAGAGTCAAATTCAGTTCTTCCAATAAAGTAATCGCCCTCTTTTTTATCAATAAGTACTTTGTAGGTATTTCCTACTTTTTCTTGATTCAGTTCAAAAGAAATACCTTGCTGAATATCCATGATCTCCTCTACACGTTGTTCTTTCACTTCCTGAGGAATATCATCTTCCAAATCGAATGCCTGTGTTTTTTCCTCGTGAGAATAGGTGAAACATCCCAGTCTGTCGAAACGGGTTTCTTCTACCCATTCTTTCATTTCTTCGAAATCTCTTTCAGTTTCTCCCGGATATCCACAAATCAACGTGGTACGCATAGCGATATTTGGTACTTTGTCTCTAATCTGGTTTACAAGATCTATTGTCTTTTGTTTAGTAGTACCCCGGCGCATAGATTTCAGCATATTGTCTGAAATATGCTGTAAAGGCATATCTAAATATTTACAGATATTATCTCTTTCGTTCATGACATCCAGAATTTCCATGGGAAAGCCAGAAGGGTAAGCGTATTGGAGTCTGATCCATTCAATACCATCAACATCTGAAAGATTTCTCAGTAAATCTGCTAATTTTCTTTCGTTATATAAATCCAGACCATAATAGGTTAAATCCTGGGCAATAAGTACCAATTCTTTGGTGCCATTTTTAGCCAGATTTTTGGCATTTTTCACCAATTCTTCAATCGGGAAAGATATATGTTTACCTCGCATTAGAGGAATAGCACAGAAAGAGCAAGGCCGATTACAGCCTTCGGCAATTTTGAAGTAAGCGAAGTGCGAAGGTGTAGTTAATAAACGCTCGCCTAAAAGTTCATATTTATAATTTGCTCCTACAGATTGTAAAAGGTTTTGGAGGTCATTTGTTCCAAACCAGGCATCAACATTTTTAATTTCGGCAGAAAGTTCTGGCGTATATCTTTGAGAAAGACATCCTGTAACAATAACTTTTCCAACCTTTCCCTGATCTTTCAGATCGCTGTATTGCAGAATAGTGTCGATAGACTCCTGTTTGGCATTATCAATGAAACCACATGTATTGATAACTACTATATCATTTTCGCGAACATTATTCGCTTCGTGTACCACATCAATATGATTGCCTTTTAATTGGCCCATCAATATTTCAGAATCATAGGTGTTTTTAGAACATCCAAGCGTTACGACATTCACACGTGGCTGAACTGCAGGTTCAACCTTATTCTTTTTTCTAACTTCCATGATTATTGTTTGAACAGGCTGTCAACGAAATCTTTTTTGTTGAACAGCTGTAAGTCTGTCATCTTTTCTCCTACGCCAATATACTTCACAGGGATTTTAAATTGGTCTGATATGCCAATTACTACACCACCTTTTGCAGTACCATCCAATTTAGTTAAAGCCAAAGCATTTACATCTGTTGCCTGCGTAAATTGTTTGCATTGTTCAATTGCATTTTGACCAGTAGAAGCATCTAATACCAATAAAATTTCGTGGGGAGCCCCCGGAACGACTTTTTGCATTACATTTTTGATTTTCGTCAATTCGTTCATTAGGCCCACTTTATTATGTAATCTCCCTGCGGTATCAATAATAGCAATGTCTTCGTTATTAGCAACAGCCGATTGCAAAGTGTCAAAGGCAACAGAAGCCGGATCGGCATTCATTCCCTGCGATACAACTCTAACATCTACACGTTCGCCCCAAAGTTTAATTTGATCTACAGCGGCAGCTCTAAATGTATCGGCAGCACCAAGAACAACTTTGTTTCCTGCTTCTTTAAGCTGGTGCGCTAATTTACCTATGGTAGTTGTTTTTCCTACACCATTTACTCCCACAACCATAATGACATAAGGCTTTTTGCCATTATAATTAAACTGTTCAAAATCAGAAGAGTTGTTTTCTTCCAATAAAGATTGAATTTCTTCTTTCAGAATTTGGTTGAGTTCTGAGGCGTTGAGATACTTGTCTTTAGCTACTCTGTCCTCAATCCTTTCGATGATTTTAAGCGTAGTACTTACGCCCACATCGGAACTAACAAGAATTTCTTCTAAATTATCAAGAACCTCGTCATCTACAGTAGATTTACCTAATACAGCTTTACCTATTTTAGAGAAAAAACTGTCTTTGGTTTTTTCCAGGCCTTTATCCAGTGCTTGTTGTTCTTCAACCGTTTTATCTTTCTTCTTAAAGAAATCAAATAATCCCATAGTAAAACAAAATTAAATAAAAAAAGCCATTCCGGATGGTCGGAACGGCTTTAATATCTGTAATCTTCAATTACAATGCACCTTTTTGTGCCGCTGCAATTGTTTCTTTAATGTTATCGTTATGAGAAATACTTTCTTTGAAAGAGTAAGCACCAGTTTTAGCTGATTTTACCATTGTAATCACTTTCGAAAATTCTTTCCCGGTTCCTTTTTTTAAGGTAGCAACAACTTTCTTTGCCATGTTAATTATTTTTTATTGCTAACAGGTAGCAGTTAATTATTTAATTTCTTTGTGTAAAGTTACTTTTCTCAAGACAGGGTTGAATTTCTTCATCTCTAATCTTTCAGGAGTATTTTTACGATTTTTAGTAGTGATATATCTGGAAGTTCCAGGCATACCGCTTTCTTTATGTTCAGTACATTCTAAGATAACCTGAACTCTGTTTCCTTTACCTTTCTTAGCCATTTCTATTCGGTGTTAAAAGTCTTAAAATTAAATAGATCCTTTTTTGATGAATCTGTTGATAGCCTCGGTAATACCGATTTTATTAATTGTTTTAATCGCTGAAGTAGAAACTTTTAAAGTAATCCAACGATCCTCTTCAGGAATATAAAATTTCTTTAATTGAAGGTTAGGATAAAACTTGCGGATTGTTTTCACGTTTGAGTGAGAAACGTGATGACCTTTCATTGCTGCTTTTCCTGTTAAATCACAAATTCTTGACATGACTATATCGTGTTTTCTTATTAAAACTCAGTTCTCCCTTTTACAAAGAGTTTGCAAATATCAGAAATAAAAATCTAATAGACAACAGATATCTGAAAATATTTTAAAGTATTTTTTAGAAGACAAAATCGGGATCGACAGGTTTAGGATACAATGCTTTATTTTTAATGGAATCCGGTGTTTATTGAGCAAAAAGTATGGAATTTAATATTTACAGCGTGCTATTTTGGTAATAGCAATATTAGGATTTATCTTGGACTGCTTTCGGATACTTATAAATTATTAATTTCACTTTAGTTTCTTTCGTTAACGTAAACATTATTTTTAAAATATCTTGTACTTTCTGATAAAA
>NZ_JBEBVH010000076.1:0-15624 GCF_040392825.1 Pseudopedobacter sp. | reverse complement strand
GGAAAAAGTATTTCTCCTATTGTTTCGATAGTATGTAATTTTACACCTCCAAATGGAAATGAACCTGCATTGTTAACACCTGATGAAGTAGAAACATTCTTCCATGAATTTGGCCATGCTTTACACGGTTTATTGTCCAATGTAAGATTCGAATCACTTTCGGGCACATCTGTAACCCGCGATTTCGTAGAATTGCCTTCTCAGTTCATGGAACATTATGCTTTCGAAAAAGAAGTTTTGAATCAGTATGCAAAGCATTATAAAACAGGAGAAGTTATTCCACAAGCCTTAATAGACAAAATGAAAGCAGCATCTAAATTCAATCAGGGCTTTGCAACTGTCGAATATCTGGCAGCTTCATTATTAGATATGGCTTATCATTCCTTACCTTCTGGAAAACCTGTTGAACCGCGTAGTTTTGAGCAGACTGAGATGGCTAAAATCGGGCTAATTCCACAAATAGCTCCCAGATACAGAAGTACTTATTTCCAGCATATTTTCGCGGGCGGATATTCTGCCGGATATTACAGCTATATATGGTCTGAAGTTTTGGATAGCGACGCGTTTGCCGCCTTTAAAGAAACAGGAAATATCTTCGATCCAAAAACAGCAGCATCCTTCAGAAAAAACATATTAGAAAGAGGCGGAACTGTTGAACCAATGGATCTGTATAAGGCTTTCAGAGGTAAAGAACCCGACATCAAATATCTATTGCAAAATAGAGGATTAGAAAAACCACTATAAAATAAAGGCTGTCCCAAAATAGTAAACCCCAAAAGTTTTTGTCTAACTTTTGGGGTTTACTTCAAAATCGGACAGTCTTTTGCAAATATATAGTTGAAGTGAAGACAGTTTTAGAAACCTAATCTTAGAGTCGCTCCGTAAGTTCTTGGATCACCTAATACCCCTGCATATAAGCCTGAGTTTCCTGCCGCAGCCTGCAATTGCTCAAAATAATTTGTGTCAGTGATATTTCTTCCCCACACAAAAATGGAAAATTTATCTGATCTGAATCCTAATCTTCCGTTTAACAGAGAATAAGCATCTACTACCAATACTTTAGAAGGTGTTGGGTTTGAAGAATAATCTGAGCGATAAGAAACATCAGCAGCTATAAAAAATCTTCCCGATTTACTAATTAAATTACCTGCAGTACTTACTTCGGCACCACCTGAAATGTTCCATTTTGATATACCCGGCAATCTGCCACCAGAAGCGTCTTTAAATGCTACTTGAGTAGAAACGCCGTCAATTACCTCGGTATGACCAGTTTCTTCCAAAGGAAGTGGTGCATTTGTAAATTTCTCGTATTTACCATCTAAATAAGCAACAGCGGCATTTAAAGTCAGGAATTTCTGCAATTGGTAACTACCATCAACCTCCAGTCCTTTTACCCTTACTTTTTCTGCATTAGCTAAATAGCCTCTATTTACACCTAGCTGTGGTGATTGTACATTGGTTTGGTAATCTTTAATATCCGTGTTAAAAGCGGTTACATTTAATAAGGCACCTGCAATTGGTTTTGATTTAATACCCAACTCATAATGTTGTACATATTCTGGTTTTACTACCGCCACAGATAAATCAGCTTCTCCAGTTGAAGTAGTAGGTAAACCACCTACATTAACTCCGACTGGTTTATAAGCCGTCGAGTAAGTTGCAAAAGCGTTGAATTTATCCAAAGGTCTGTACGCCAGGGTGAGGTTACCAGATAAATTGTTATTGTCTGTACTGGTATTAAACGCTTGATTCTTATAAACATCGCCTTTAAGTTTTAGCAGAACAGGGTCTGTAGTTTGCAAACCTCCATAAGTTTGTCTGTCATAATCAACA
Organism: Pseudopedobacter sp.; assembly: GCF_040392825.1. Lineage (NCBI taxonomy): Bacteria > Pseudomonadati > Bacteroidota > Sphingobacteriia > Sphingobacteriales > Sphingobacteriaceae > Pseudopedobacter > Pseudopedobacter sp. The sequence continues at coordinate 13,791 of NZ_JBEBVH010000076.1, read as the reverse complement.
TCCTTTTTATCGTATGTAAATCGAATACCAGGTAAAATATGTAAATGGTTTATAAACTCCCAATCTGCCTGAGCAAAAACCGCTGCACTCAGTGATTTAATAGTAGAGTTTGTTTTTATTCCAAAATTATCCAGTAAACCGGGAGTCGAATATCTCGCCTGATCGCCTGTATTACTGGTTTGCACAAACCTCCATTGGTCACTACCCACTTCCTCTGTTTGATCTAAACCTTGCAGGTTTTGTCCAAGTACAAATACACCTACTACACCGCTCAGTTTACTGGTAATATTTCCGGCATATCTGATCTCTTGAGAATATTGATCATGGCGACTATTTCCTTGTGATTTGGTAAGTGCAGAGAACTCGGTAAAATCCCTATCATTGGTAGGATCCCAGTTCCAGAATCTCCAGGCTGTAGTAGATGTCAAAGTACCATTACCTATTTTTCTATCAATATTCAAAGAAATTCCACCGATGGATTGATTCTGTCTCCACGGCGTATTGGTATATATTTCTCTTGAAAAGGGATTTATTTTAGGTAATTGATAGCCGAGACCTGTTGCACCTGATACAATTTCGGCATATTGCCTATAGGCACTTCTCTCTGTTGTAGTAATACCTGCTACCACCAAAGGATAACCCGCTGGATGTTGAAAGCTTGCATCTCCACTTAGTAAAATTTCCAATTCATCAGAAGGAGCATATAATAGCTGTCCTTTTAAACCCAGGTTATTTTGACCGCTATATTTACGTTCTTCAACAGGGTTCCAAATTGTACCGTCTCTTTGTGTCCCAGATAATGATATTTTAGCCGCTAAATCTTTCGCTATAGGGCCAGTGATGGTTGCTTTCGCCTGGATAAAGTTATAATTACCAAAGCTCAACTCTGCTTTTGAACTCGGAATAAAACTTGGCTTTCTGGTAGTGATATTGAAAGCACCTGCAGTAGTATTTTTTCCAAACAAAGTCCCTTGAGGGCCTCTTACTACTTCTATTTGTTCTATATCAATAAAATCTGTAGATGTTGCTGCCGGACGGGCATGGTAAACACCGTCTACATAAAACCCTACTCCCGGGTCGATACCATCATTTGTTAATCCAAATGTAGAACCCAATCCCCTAATGTTTAGTGTGGTATTTCTCGCATTTGAAGCATACAACTGAACAGATGGGACCAATTCTTTTAAACGGTTTACGTTAAAAGCCCCGGCATTTTCAGCAGCCTGACCTCCAATAACTGTAATTGGAATAGGTACTTCTTGTGCTATTTCGCTACGACGTCTAGCAGTAACAACAATTTCTTCCAGAAGGTCATCTTCTACAAGAGTTAATTGAACAGGAGTATTCTCAAATCTCAAAACCTGAAAATCCTGTGGCTTTTGGCCAACAAATGTTGCCCTAAGGAAGAATGGAGGCTCAACACTCACCGATATACGGAAATTTCCATCAGCATCTGCGACAGTAGCAGATTTAGTACCTCTTACTATTATAGTAGCTCCGGGTAAAGCTTGACCTTTACTATCCCTGATAGTCCCAGTTACAACATGTTGTGCAAAAGCCACATTTCCTACTAGCAGGACGGGCAATAATGCATATAATACCTTAGTTAGGGTAAGGTAACTCTTTTGTACTTGTTTTCTCTTATACATTTGTAGTTTATTTAAATAATATATAATCTATTGAATTACTAGACAAATGTATTTTAATTATTGAAATTTGTATAGATTATTTTTTGATTTCACTGTAAACATTTGAAAATCAGTATAATATTTTTTATATAATCTATTGATTTAATAGTTTATGGTAACCTAGGTTTATGAAGCATAGAAAATTATAATCTTAAAATAAAAAAAGCCAGATATAATCTGGCTTCGTATTCTACTATATTTTAGATTTACTTATTGATGAAGGAAGCTAATATTCCTTACTATTTAACTTTAAATCCAACTTGTACATCTCCCCACAGAAGATCAACATCTCCTGATTTTGCGATAGTGAATGTCATCTTTTCTGTAAAAGATTTCGATTTTGTAGGTTTTGCTACTATTCTTAAAGCGTCTTGCTTTTCATCGTACTTGTAAGCCCCCCATTGGTCCCAGGTTTTATTAAATATAATAGTCCACTCTTTTACTCCTGGAATAGTAAACAATGCATATTTACCTGCTTTTAATACCTGTCCATTGATCTTTACGTCCTGACTTACTTCAAATTGAGTGGCAGCATTTGCACCAGTTCTCCAAACTTTTCCGTACGGTGCTATTTCATTACCTATTGTCCTACCTTTTACAGACGGTTGCGCATAATTGATTGTGACTACCGTTCCTTTACTTATTGTCTCCTGAACTGTCGCTGGTGGACTCAAAACTGGCTTTTTTTGGGCGCTTGCTACCACTGTAGTTACCGCCATGATAAAACATAATAAGATCTTTTTCATTATCAAAATGTAAATTAAGTTGATCTAAATTTAAGCTTATATCTTGTAAAACAAAGTTAAATTTTGATTTATATTGAATTGTAAGGATGCCATCAAAAAAAAGAATAATTACCTCAGTTCTTTAAAATTATTCGTATATTCTGCTTAAAATTAATTATCGCTATGAACAAACGAATTTTAATGCTAGCAGGTGATTTCGTCGAAGACTACGAAATTATGGTGCCTTATCAGGCGTTGCTTTCTGTAGGTTTCAGTGTTGATGTCGTATGTCCCGATAAGAAAAAAGGCGAAAACATTGCAACTGCAGTACACGACTTTGTTGGCTTCCAAACCTATGCTGAATTACGGGGTCACAATTTTGTACTTAATAAAAGTTTTGATGAAGTAAATCTTTCGGATTATGATGGTCTGTATGTTTGCGGAGGTCGCGCTCCCGAATATATCCGATTAAATCAGAAAGTGCTGGATTATACCCGCCATTTTTTTGAACAGAATAAACCGGTAGCCGCTATATGTCATGGTATCCAGATTTTAACAGCTGCTAACGTGGTAAAAGGAAGAACATTAACTGCTTACCCGGCCGTGGGACCAGAAATCACTCTTGCGGGTGGTATATATAAGGAAATACCTGTTGACCAGGCTATTACAGAGCACAATTTAACAACATCTCCAGCCTGGCCAGGGCATCCCGCCATTTTAAAAGAATTCTATAAGCTATTAGGTATTTCTATCCATGGCTAAAAGGAAAGGCCGCTTGTTTTAAGCGGCCTTTGTTATTTTATATCTTTGGTCTTAAAGAACTATCTCCACTTCTTGAATTTGTTGATCAAACCATTGGTAGAAGCATCATGAGATGTAACTTCATCATCATTTTTTAGTTCCGGAAGAATTTTTCCTGCCAATTGTTTTCCTAACTCAACACCCCACTGGTCAAAACTGAAAATATTCCAGATAACACCCTGCGTAAAAATCTTATGCTCATACATTGCAATTAAGTTACCCAAAGTTTTTGGTGTGATTTCTTTTACTAAAATAGAGTTTGTTGGTCTGTTCCCTTCGAAAACTTTAAACGGTGTAATCTTAGCAATCTCTCCGGCAGATTTTCCTGCTAATTCGGCTTTTACTTCATCTTCCGTTTTTCCGTTCATTAACGCTTCCGTTTGCGCAAAGAAATTAGACAGCAATAAAGTATGGTGTTCGCCAATTGGATTATGTGATTTTGCTGGTGCAATAAAATCACACGGAATTAGTTTAGTTCCCTGATGGATCAATTGATAAAAAGCGTGTTGTCCATTTGTTCCCGGTTCACCCCAGATAACCGGACCAGTCTGATAAGCGACTGCTTTACCACTTCTGTCTACATATTTACCATTACTTTCCATATCTCCTTGTTGGAAATAGGCTGCGAAACGATGCATATATTGATCGTAAGGTAAAATAGCTTGTGTCTCTGCTTCAAAGAAATTATTATACCAAATACCTAACAAAGCTAAAATAACAGGGACATTTTCTTCAAAAGGCGCTGTTTTAAAATGATTATCCATTTCATGGGCACCTTCCAGTAACTCCTCAAATTTATCAAAACCAACACTTAAAGCGATTGGCAACCCGATAGCACTCCATAAAGAATAGCGACCGCCAACCCAATCCCAAAATTCGAACATGTTCTCGGTATCAATTCCGAATTTACTAACGCCATCTGCATTAGTAGAAAGTGCTGCAAAATGCTTGGCAACATCAGACTCTTTTGCCCCCGATTTCAGGAACCATTCTCTAGCCGAGTGCGCGTTTGCCATTGTTTCCTGTGTGGTAAATGTTTTAGAAGCAATCAGGAACAATGTAGTTTCCGGATTTAAATTTTTAACCGTTTCTACAATATGCGTACCGTCTACGTTAGACACAAAATGTAGGTTCAGATGGTTTTTGTAGGCTTTCAGTGCTTCGGTAACCATTACAGGCCCTAAATCTGAACCGCCTATACCTATGTTTACCACATCGGTGATATTCTTTCCCGTAAAACCTTTCCACTCTCCGCTAATGATAGCATGGCTAAATTTTTTCATCTTAGCCAAAACACCATTTATTAATGGCATTACATCTTCGCCATCAACTAAAATGGCATCATTGCTTCTATTTCTCAATGCAATATGCAATACAGCTCTATCTTCAGTTTCGTTAATTTTCTCTCCACTGAACATAGAATTAATAGCCTCATCCAATTTACACTCTTTCGCCAACTGGATTAATAAAGCCATTGTTTTTTCGTCTATTCTGTTCTTAGAATAGTCAACCAATATATCGTTAAGTTGAATTGAGAATTTCTCAAATCTCTCCGGATCTTCTTTAAACAGGTCTCTTAAGTGCTTATCGGCAATATCTACCAGATGATTAGAAAGGTACTCATAAGCTGGAGTTTCTGTAAAATTGATTTTAGATAACATGATACGTTTTCTTAAAATTATGTTTTAAAATAATGGCGCAATATAAGAATTGTTACAATTCAAAAGCCCATTTTTTATGAAATATGCCCCATTTAACTAGTTCAAAGTCCTAAGGAGCTCTAACAACTCCTTTTGTGTAGACTGGGTTCTATCTTTTGCATACCAATAATGCAACTTCTCAGAAATTTCTGCCATTCCCAGGGAACTATCCTTTTTCAGCTCTGTCATAAGCTCTTGAGCCAAAACCGGTCGAGGTCCCCAGCTTGCTATTTCTTCATTACTCTGTTTGTCAATAACAACCAATTTGGGTATTGCCCGTCCTCCATTGGTTAAATATCTGTCCATAATCTCCAGATTTTGATCTCTCCAGATCAGATCCAGTTCTATTTTTCCATTTGAATATTCTTCAATTTTATTAAAAACAGGAACGATCTGCGATGCATCACCACACCATGCTTCTGTAAGAACTAAAAATTTATAAGCTTTTTGCAGTTGCATAAGTGTAGTCAACACTTCTTCATTCAATACTAAACTTTTATCCAGCCGATTCATTCTGTGGACATTCATTTTAGTGTATTCCAACATAAATTCCGAATGATCGTTTCCAGAGGTCTTACCTTCTGCCAACAATTGGTCTATAGTTAATCTGTACGCTTTATATTTCATTGTTTTTTTATAAAATGAAAGTGTCAAACTTATTATATTTATGATTTAAACCTTTTAGAGTCTATGAGGTCTAAGCACAAACACTTATATTAAACTTTATTTCCGATAATGACTTTTTGCCGAAACAAATTTATCTTATTTGCTGCGTTGCTTTTGATTAATATTACATCTTTCGCACAAAATAACACGAGTCTGACAAGTCCATCTCAATCAAGCAATCTAAATCTCAAAGGGAAAGCTGTAGATGAGAAAACCAATATCCCAATTGATTTTGCTACTGTGAGCCTGATTAAAGCTAACGAAACTCAGGCAATTGCAGCTACTCAGACAGATATCGATGGCAATTTCTCCTTTAAAAACATCAAAAATAAAGGCAGTTATAAAATTGTGATAAACTTTATTGGCTATGCTCCTTTCACAAAAACTTTCACCTTAAATAATTCAACCAACTTAGGTTCGTTAAAATTAAAACAAAGCGCTTCTTCTGTTCTTAACGAAGTTGTTGTTACCGGGACCAAAGATGTAATTCAGTTAGGAATAGATAGAAAGGTTTTTAATGCCGATCAGAGTTTAGCTACACAGGGAGGAACAGCAACAGATTTATTGGCAACTATTCCATCTGTTCAGGTTGATTTAGACGGAAATATCAGCTTAAGAGGGACCAATAATGTTCGCGTAATGATTGACGGAAAGCCTTCAACTTTTGGTGGTGGCGATATATCAGCGATACTGCAGTCTCTTCCCGCAAATGCAATAGAAAAGGTAGAGTTAATAACCAATCCATCAGCTAAATATGATCCGGAGGGACAATCGGGAATCATAAACATTGTTCTAAAAAGGAGTAAAAATGCGGGCTTTAACGGTAATGTAAATCTTTCTGCCGGACGATATGAGAACTATAACGGCGGAATGGGAATAAATTACAGGAATGAAAAATGGAATCTGTCCGGAAATTATAATTACAGGGAAGGAGACAGACGCGGAGCAGGCTTTAATTCAACCCAATTTCTCAATAATAATGTAACACCGTTTACATCTTCCACTCAAATACGTAACAGATTTAACCGGAATCACACGATAAAATTAGGTACCGAATATTTCTTTACTCCGAAGACAAGTTTAGGTCTTTCGGGAAATTTAAACTTGCAAAAGGAAAGAGATTATGAAGGGCTTACCCAGCTGTTTTACGGAAGCAATAACGAAATTGTAGACCGTGGGCCGGGATTTAATCTGGAAACTGAAGACAATAAAGGATATGATCTTAATCTTGATTTCTATCATAAATTCAAAACGGACGGAGAAGAACTGAGTGCAAACTTTTCTTTTGGAAACAGAACTGAGGATGAAAATGCCAATATTGTGCAAGAGTTTTTTGATAACAATCAGCAACCGTCTGCAGACAGACTGGGCATGAACCGTTTGAACGATGTTAACCAAAAAAGCAAAAACTGGAATTTTCAGATTGATTATACAAAACCATTTTCTAAAACGAGTAAATTGGAAACTGGTTACAGAACTACATTAAGATATAATGATGAGGATCAGGTTTCGGATACTCTACTCCTGAACTCTAATGTTTATGACAGGGACAGAACGCTAAGCAATTTGTTTGAACTGGAAGATATTGTTCATGCAGTATACACAAATTACCAGAATCAGCTTACCAATAATTTTGGCGTTCAGGTTGGTTTAAGGGCAGAACAGGCTTATTTAAACACCGACATTTCTGGTTTGGACAACAATAATATAATGCAAAGAAGTTCTGGCCGATTGGATTATCTGAGAGTTTATCCGAGTATTTATTTAACGCAAAAATTGAAAGGAGACAATCAGCTGCAATTAAGTTACTCGAGGAGAGTAAACAGGCCAAGAGGCTGGCAGGTAAACCCGTTTCCGGACGTTTCTGACAGGTATAACATCCGTATAGGAAATCCCAACCTGAAACCAGAGGATATACATGCTTATGAATTCAGCTATGCAAAATTCTGGAAACTGGTAACTTTTACTTCTTCAATTTATTTCAGACAGGTTAATGATGTTGTACAAAGTATAAGAAGAGAAAACCCGGACCAAAACGGGGGTACAATATCCGAATTTTATAATATTGCCAGAAGCAGATCGGCTGGTCTGGAGTTAATTAGCCGGGCTAACATTACTAAAAGTTGGAGCATTACCGGAAATCTGAATTTCTTCCAGTCTTATTTCAAAGGCGATGAAAGTCTGGGTATTAACGATAATGATGGTTTTAACTGGAACGGCAGTTTAAATTCTACGCTTTCCATAACAAAAGCATTGGCGGCACAGGCCAATTTTTTCTATATGGCACCAAGAACAACATCGCAAGGGAGAATGCAAAAGATGATGAGCTTGGATGCTGGCGTAAAATATGATATTTTTGGGCGTAAAGCCAGCCTGGGTTTCAATATGCAGGATATCCTGAACAGCAGAAAATTTGGTATGCATACGAATAATCAAAATTTCATTCAGGATTTCGAACGTAGCAGAGTAGGCAGAATGTTTAATTTTAGCATTAACTACAGATTTGGTAAAACAGATTTAAATAATAATCAAAAAAGAAATCGAAAAACCGAAGAAAGACCCGGCACCGGCGGAGAAGAAGAAATGGGATTTTAAAAAAGGTAGTTTCTAATGATGAGGATAACTTCGCGATTGATTTTTCTATTGTACATGAGCACCCTGTCTTTTGTTTCGTATAGTCAGGGTATTCAAATTGATGTAAAAGGGATTGTTCCGGGTAAGCAGGCAGAAAATATCCAAATTGTTGAACAACGGATTTCTGCGAACGTATACAGGGATTATAGCTATGTGGAGTGTTACTACCACTTGCGAAATACCGGGGCCGAAGTAGAAGCAGAAATGGGGCTTCCGATTATGAATTTTGTAGCTGCATCGCAAAATAATGTCAATCTGTATGACAGAAACAATTTTGAAGTGTTGGTGAATAACCGGCATATTAGCTACAGAAACATCTACATTCCAAAAACATTACGAGAGATAACCGGTAGCGGGAGTAATAAAAAAGCACTTGTTCGTTATTATAAAAAAAATATGCCTGGCTACGCCTGGCGTATCTACTTTCCACAAGAGGGCGAATTGCAAATAGTTGTTAAATATAAATTACCCGCCGGCAAAGCTCAGTCTTTTAATTATTTCAGTTACCAATTGGCTCAATCTGCCTTGTGGAAAGGAAAAATAGAACGTTCCGAAATATCGGTAAATCTGGCTGGAATCAATCCGGATTGGTTATTATCTGTAAGCCCTAAAACTAAAGAGCAAAGTCCGCAAAACATACAATGGCATTATAAAAATACCGAGAGCAAAGACAATATTCTCATAAAATACAAAGGTGGTTTTGTAAAGCAGAGAAATTTTTCCGAAGAAAAAGCGTCTTCTTCTATAAGCTATCTACTAAATAATAAGAAAGTATCCAGAAAGAAAATAGAGAAGCAAAAAAAGACCGAAGTCGCTTTTGTCAAAAAATTAGAAAATGGAGAAGTAAATGTTTTCACAAAAGGCTTTGTATTAAAAGCTTTTGCGAATGTTATTTCTGAAAGGTTCCCCGAAGCAAAAAAGAGATTCGAGAAACTGGACACCTATAAATTTGACACAAATTATAACCTGATTTTAAACGGAAAAAGAGTAAACAGAAATCAGGTATATGAAGCTTTGTACGAAATAGATTCTCCCAGTATTAAATCGCTGGAGTTAAAGGAACAATCGGACAGCGGTAGAACAGAAGTAATTCTTGAGACTAAAAAGTTTGCCACTTACGGCGCTTAGATTAGTTACCAAATCTCTTACTGGTTACGTGTAATAGGAGATTAATTATAAATTGTTAAAAATAACAGGAAGTCTGGTCTTTGGTTTTCCCGAAGATTCTGGCTTTTAGCATTATTTCGTGACTGCCTTTCTGTATTTTCGCTAACTCTGTATTGGTAAAATCGTAAGAATATCCAAATTGGATACTTGGTGTTATAAAGAAAGACGCCATTAAATCGAATGATTCCTTTGTCCTGTATGAGGCTCCCACCCAAACCGTTTCACTAATTAGCAGATTAGCATTAAAATCCAGTTGCACAGGCGATCCGTTTACATACTTTGCCAAAAAATTAGGTTTGAATTTAAAATTTTCACCTAACTGTAATAAATAGCCTGCCTGCACCATATAATGTGGCCTGTACTTTGTACCCGCGGCTTCTTTACCTAATGAAGCGATATCACGATAATAAAAATGAGGTGAAGAAAAACCTAAATAGTATTTTTCGGAAAAAAGCATTACTCCAAATCCAAAATTCGCCCGCATTTCTTTAGAATTCTGAAATACCGGATCGTTTATTGAGCCCGGACTGTAGTTATAATTATCCGAATAACTCGCTTTAAAACTACTTACACCACCATTAAATCCAACCGACAGAAATGTCTCGTCAAAAATCTCTACCCTTTGCGCTAAAGATAAATATCCGCCTGTCTCCTGTATAACTTCTCCAATCTGGTCATTAATCAATATAGCTCCCATTGAAGTATTAGAGTCATTAATTGGAGTATGCAGGGTTAAAGTCTGTGTTCTTGGCGCTCCTTTAAAACCAACCCATTGCATTCTGGAAACCCCTGTGATGGTAAAAGCATCGTCTAAGCTGGAATAAGCCGGGTTTATAGCTAAAGTATTGAACATATATTGCGTATACATAGCTTGTTGTTGGCTGTAAGAAACCAAATACAATATACATAATACTACAATAAGGGAAATTTTCCTCATGCTCAACCCACAGATTAATTTACATAATCTTATACGGAAGAGCTCCTTATGAGTTACTTTTATTCCATATTTAACCCATCATTAACAGTTTCTTTACAATAGAATCTCTAATTTGAGACTTTCGCTTCAAATTTGTTAATTCTCTATTAATCAAACCCAAGTATGAAAAAAACAAAATTCAGGTATTTATCTCTTTAATAAAATTAAGTATTTTCACCCCCTGATGTTATATACTAACCATGAAAACCGAAACACACCTTCTTAGTAAAGTATGGGATGATTATCCTGAAATTTTCGGAAAAGAAAATGCACTATTGGAGGTTCCATCGATAGAAAATTTCATAGCTGAGATGTTTGCTGTTGGAGAATTCTATTATTACGTAATAAATTTATGTGACGGAACAGTGTCCAACTTTCATGAGAACGTCCTTAAACTCCATGGACTTAAACAATATCCATCGCATTTAAAAGAGATTATTAATCTGATTCATCCCGAGGACATTCCATTTGTGATGGAAGCAGAGAGAATGTCTATAGAAAAGATAAAAGAAATTGGTTTTGAGCATCAGATGAATCTGAAAAGCAGCTATTGTTTTAGGATGAAAACACCTAATGGCGAATATCAAATGTTCCACCATCAGGCACTTCATACCAGAAAAAGTCAGGACGGGAGACTGATGCAGACAGTGAATATCCACACCAATATCCACCATCTAAACCCGATAAATAATTATATTGTTTTGGTATCAGGTGTAGGCGAACGTAACGATTTTCATCAAATGCATTATACTAAAACGTTTTCGCTGGATACCTGTTGCCCGGAAAACCTGAGTAAGAGAGAGCTGGAAATACTTCACCTGATAGCGAAGGGATTATCCAGCAGGAAAATTTCTGATTTTTTAATGCTGTCTGACCATACTGTACGCACACATAGAAAAAATATCTTAAAAAAGACACAAACTAAGAATAGTTCTGAACTGATAAAAAAGTGTATCGAGTGGGGATACATCTAATAACTGATTACTAATTGCCTCTATACTTTTATCTCTCTCGAAAAAACCTGCATAAACAAATTACTTTTGACTATGCCCCGAATTCAAATTGTAGGTATAAACGTTATAAGGCAATAAAAGTACCGCGAATGATTTAGCAACGAAGGCCGCTAAAAGCAAGGGAAGAAACAGACTGAAGCCATTTGGGACAAGATTGCAGACCAAGAATAAAGCGGTTAAAGGCGCATGAATAGCCGCTGACAATGTGGCCGCTGCACCAACCAAAGCAAAATTCAACACTAATAAGTGCGTTCCAAAAAATTTATTACACAAACTTGCAAACAGAACTCCTAAAACAGCCCCAGCAACAATACTCGGAGCAAACACACCGCCATCGCCACCGGCCCCCAACGTTAAAGATGACGCTATTGGCTTTAAGAAGACAAGTAACAACAATGTCAGGATAAATGAATTTCCAATCTTAGCTTCTAAAGAATGTTCTAAAACCTCCTTTAACCCATGGTAACTGTCTCCAAATAAAAATGGTAAAAAGTAAATAAGTGTACCAACTGTTATAGCACCCAAATTTACACGGATAAAATTGTTGTTTATTTTGGAAAAACCATCTTTAATTTTAATAACAGCTAATGTAAAGTAGGTAGCCAGGGCACCGCCCATAAGACTTAAAAAAAAGAAAAACGGGAAAGCCGACCACTTCCAATTATCAATTGTAAAAGGCAATAAAGTATGTCCGTCAAAAAAATAAATGAAAAGACCTGCTACAATCGCAGATGTTGTACAACTAATTATTAAAGATTTATTGATCTTTCTGGCAATCACTTCCATAGCAAACAGCCATCCGGCAATGGGGCTGGCAAATAAGACCGCCACTCCGGCAGTAACTCCGGCACAAATCATTTCTCTCTTAAAAGCATAAGCTGCCATCTGCTTTTTATACGCTACATTTCCTACTGTAGCCGTAGCAACCACTGTAGAGACTTCTATGCCAGTAGAACCACCAAAAATTACCGTAAAAAATCCGTTTATATAATGGGACGGTATTTTAAAAAAAGGCAAATGATCTTTTCTTTGATCCAGCGTTTTATAAATTTCTGTTATACCTTTATTCTTTCGATTTTTAAACGCATACTTTCTTAGAAAATAGATTATAGTAATGCCTACCGATGGTAAGATAAAAAACCACCCAGGATAGTCAGACTTAACCCTTTCAAAAATCACTTCCTCAAAATGTTCGGTTAAATGCTTTAGAGATTCAGCAATTATAGCACAAACAAGACCGATTAGAAGAGACGTAATAATAAGTTTTACATAATGGTAGGTAAATATTTTATTCCTCATTTCCCTATTTCCCAGATTCTAAGCATTGCGCACAAAAGTAAGACTATCTTAGGCTCAATCAAAATTATATTAAAACCCATTAAATTTTCCTTAGCTTAGCCTATCAAGACCAAGAGATTTTATTATCATGGCTAAAGTAACCTATCAGAAATTATTCCGAGAGTTTGAAAGAGTTTTATTAAAATCAGGCTTCAGCCCAACTAAAGCTTCAGCTATAGCGCAAATATTTACCAATAATAGTTTAGATGGAGTATACTCACACGGATTAAACCGCTTTCCTGTATTTATTGATTACGTGAGGAAAGGTTGGGTAGATAAAAATGCCGAACCCCAGTTGGTAAAGAGCTTTGGTGTAATAGAACAATGGGACGGGCAATTGGGACCTGGGATGTTGAATGCCGAAATATGCATGCAAAGGGCAATAGAACTGGCAAAAAAGAATGGTATGGGCTGCGTAGCTTTAAAACGTACCAACCATTGGATGCGTGGAGGTTCTTACGGCTGGCAAGCTGCCGAAGCAGGTTGTATTGCTATCAATTTCACAAATACCGTTGCTATTATGCCTCCTTGGGGGGCTAAAGAACCTGCAATTGGGAATAATCCGTTAATTATAGCCGTTCCCCGTAAAGACGGGCACATTGTTTTAGATATGGCTATGTCGCAATATTCTTATGGCAAAATGCAGGAAGCAGAATTAAAGCATGAAGAGCTTGGCTTTTATGGGGGTTATGACGACTCAGGAAGTTTAAGCAGAGATCCTGTTGCTATCAGGAAGACAAAACGATCTTTGCCTGTTGGCATGTGGAAAGGTTCTGGACTAGCTATTATGTTAGATTTACTGGCCAGTATTTTAAGTGATGGCCAAACCACTGGTGATATTACACAAAGCGAAGGTGAGACCAATATTTCTCAGGTTTTTATTTGTATTGATCCTGACTTAAATTCCAATTATGAGAATATTGCCAATAAAATTCTCAACTATACTAAAGATGCTCAAAATATCGATGGTGATACAGTATACTATCCCGGAGAAAAAACTTTGCGAACCAGACGGCAAAATGAAAAAGAGGGAATTCCTGTTGATGATCTAATGTGGCAAAAGTTAATGGATTTGTAGCATTT